>CAZOBN010000009.1:0-56229 GCA_964577835.1 uncultured Rhizobiaceae bacterium | reverse complement strand
GCGCCGCCGACGAAGTTGAAGCCCTGCAGCCGGGGCACATCCCATGCCAGAGCGCCGCCGCTGATCAGCCAGCCGAGAAGCGGCAAAACGATCAGAAGGGTAAGCGACAACCAGCCGGTCGGCACATAGCCACGCCACGCCTCGCGCCGCCGTCCCGACCAGACATGCAGCAGAACGGAGAGGACGATGGCGAGGAGGAATCCGCCCGCCGCCCAGTCATAGGCGGCCGCCTCCGCCGGCACCGGTATCTTGAGACCGCGATTCGAGACGAAGATGCCCGGCAACAGACGAAGGGCTTCGCGCGGCCCCGGGAGAGTCTCGGTGATCAGCGCATACCAGAAGAACAGTTGCAGCAGCAGCGGCAGGTTGCGGAAGATCTCGACATAGCCTGCCGACAGTTTCGCGACCAGCCAGTTCGACGACAGCCGGGCGATGCCGACGACGGTGCCGAGAATGGTCGCCAGGACGATGCCGGCGACAGCCACCCGCAGGGTGTTGAGTAGCCCGACGATCAGGGCCCTGAGATAGGTATCCGAGGCTTCGTAGGGGATGAGGCGTTCGCCGATGGCGAATCCCGCCTGACGATTGAGAAAGTCGAAGCCGGTGGCGATGTTGCGCGCCGCCAGATTGGCCAAAGTGTTCGATACGAGATACCAGGCGAGGCCGCCGACCGCCGCCACCGCGAGAACCTGGTAGAGCGCCCCACGCAGCCGCGGGTCGGTCCATGACAAGCCGCGGCGGGGCGGCAAGATGGGCGACGCGGGCTGCGCGCGGTCCGCCATGATGCAGCGCCCCTACAGCGCTAGCGGACTGGCCATGCGTACATCAGGCCGCCCTGGGTCCACAGGGCGTTCAAGCCGCGTTCCAGCTTGAGCGGGCTGCCGGCGCCGACGTTGCGCTCGAAGCTCTCGCCGTAATTGCCGACCTGCTTGATGATGTTGTAGGCCCACTTTTCGTCGGTGCCCAACGCCTTGCCCATGCCCGGCGTGGCGCCGAGCAGGCGCTGGATGCCCGGATTGGGACTCTTCAGCATCTCGTCGGCGTTCTTCGACGTGACGCCGTATTCCTCGGCTTCGATCATGGCGATGAACGACCATTTGACGAGATCGAACCACTGATCGTCGCCGTGGCGCACCATGGGGCCGAGCGGCTCCTTGGAGATGATCTCCGGCAGGATCATGAAATCGTCGGGGTTCTGGGCATTGGTCGAGCGGGTCGCCGCCAGGTTGGAGGCATCGGCGGTGAAGGCGTCGCAGCGGCCGGCAAAGAACGCGGCGATCACCTCTTCGAGCTTCTCGATCACCACAGGCTTGTAATCGATCTTATTGGCCCGGAAGTAGTCCGCCATGTTGAGTTCGGTGGTGGTGCCCTGCTGGACGCAGATGGTGGCGCCATTGAGCTCCTTGACGCTCTTCACGGCGGCCTTCTTGGAAACCAGGAAGGCTTGGCCGTCGTAATAATTGACCCCGGCCACATTGAGACCGAGCGAGGTGTCGCGGGTCAGGGTTGCGGTCGTGTTGCGCGAAAGGATGTCGACCTCGCCGGATTGCAGCGCCGTAAAGCGCTGGGCCGCCGTCAGGCCGACGAATTTCACTTTGCCCGCGTTGCCGAACAGAGCCGCAGCCACCGCGCGGCACACATCCACGTCGATGCCTTTCCATTCGCCGCGCGAGTCCGGCGCCGAGAATCCGGCGATGGCGGTATTCACGCCGCAAATGATCTCGCCACGCTGCTTGACCGCGTCAAGCGTGGGACCGGCGCTGACCGGCGCGGCAAACGCCACCATCGATACGGCTATCGCAACAATGTGCAGCTTGGTCATGGCGGTCTCCTGGCCGTTGCCCCTTGGCCGCACCGGTGTGCAGCAGCCGAAACGGTAACATGGGGGAGTACCCGCCACAACCGGGGTGGCCCAGCCGTGGCGACGCGCCCGCAGAGCCAGAGCCGCATGACACGAAAAAGCCAGGGCGCCACGCGGCGCCCTGGCTTTTCTACGCCACTGGCAGGATTGGGGCCGGCTTATCGAAGACAAGCGTTCTTATTGCCAGCCACGGGAGACGTTATAAAACGCGTCGACCCGACGCCCGTAGTCCGGCGTCCATTCGATCTGCTCATCCGCCTCGTAGGCCGGCGCGTTCTGGAGCTGCTCCTTGCTCAAGTTCACGACATAGCCGCCCTGGCGCGTGTCGTAATTCAGCGCCGACCACGGCAACGGATAGTGCTTGTCGCCAAGCCCGAGAAGTCCACCGAACGACAGCACGGCGAATTGCACGGAGCCGTTGATCTTGTCGAGCACGAGATCCTCGATGGTGCCGAGCTTCTCGCCAGCCATGTTGTACACGTCGGTGCCGTGGACTTTCTCAGCATTGATCAAATTTCCGGTTGTCAATTTGTCCATGTCGGACATGTGTTTCCTCCTAACGTTTGGATTTCTTGCGCGGCGCTTCCGCAGTGCCGCACTCTGCTTATCTAACCAAGCGCTCACATCCTGGTTCCGAAATTGTTACGCGCACGAACCTCTCAGAGACGCCGATTATGGAACTCGAGGGGGAACCGGCATTCCACGAGCCACGTTTACCCTTGCGTCTGTGAATGCCAGATGGCGCGCCGAGTGCTGCGCAACGACGCTACGTCCCGTGCAACTGCCATAGGGGCTGTCAATGTTGAGCACGATCCTCCTGATCATTCTGATTCTCCTGCTGCTGGGCGCGTTGCCCACTTGGCCCTATAGCCGTGGCTGGGGCTACGGACCGAGCGGTTTGACTCTCGTTCTTCTGGTCATTCTCGTGGTCCTCCTCGCCACAGGTCGGATCTGACGACTTAACAGGAACAAGGGAGATGTTTCATGCCGCGCGGGGATAAATCGAGTTACAGCACTAAGCAGAAACGCAAAGCCGAGCACATCGAAGAGGGCTATGAAAAGCGCGGAGTGTCCAAGAGCGAAGCAGAACGGCGCGCTTGGGCCACCGTAAATAAAGAAAGCGGTGGCGGTAACAAGAGCGGCTCCGGGCGCGGTAAGCCCGATACCCATGTATCCGCGCGCAAGGGCGGGAAGGCGGGCGGCCGTGCGTCCGCCGCACGGTCCAAGACCAAGCGTGCGGCTGCTGGGCGCAAGGCGGCGGCCACGCGCCGAGCCGGCACGCGCAAAACGACAGGGCGTAAAACGACAGGGCGCAAAACCGGCTCGCGGAGCGGCGGCCGCAAGACGGCGAGCCGCGCGGCATCGGTGCGAGGAGCCGGCGCACGCAAGAGCGCATCGCGCGGCACCACGGGGCGGAAGACGAGATCGCCGTCGGCGATCAATCGCAAGGCAGCGGGCCGCAAAGCGAACACGCACAAATCGAGCGCGGGCCGGACGGCTCCGCGTCGTGCCGCGGCGCGCAAAGCGCCATCGCGCCGAAGCCGCAGCGACAAGAGCGCCGTCGTGAGGCTGCTCGAGCGGGTCGGCCTGGAATTTTGACCATCCTCGGCCACGAAAAACCCAACTCGCGGCGAGAGCTGGGTTGATTTGGCGGCCTCGGTCAGAGGCCGCCAAATCTTCTAAGTATCCTGCTCGCTTTAATCGTCGAGCTGCTGTTTCTGCTGGCGAGGGTCGGACTCCTGCGGGCGCTTGCCGCCTTCCTGCTGCTGCTGGCGATTCCGGCCTTGCTCGTCACCCTGTTGCTGCTTCGGGTTGCCCTGCTGATTAGCCTGCTGTTGTTGCCGGCCCGGTTTGCCCTGGTCTTGCTGGCTTTGCTGCTGCTGGTCCTGCTGCGGATTCTGCGGATTGTTCGCCATGTCGAGAGGTCCTTCCTGTTGCGTGAAATCATCACAGAGCTCGGATATGGGCGCCGAGATGCGAACGTCTCCGTTCCCCAGGCCCTGTGCGGCCGCGAGGTCTATGACAAACGCCCGCTGGGGTTCGCCTGTTCCATATTCGAAGCGCAGCTGAGCGCAACAAATCCCGGGGTGGAGCGTTCATATTCCAGAGGGCGCGAAGGCCTTTGGAGGAACGCGACACATGCTGTTCGATCTATCCGTGCCATGGTGGGAGTTGGTATTGAGTGGGGTCGCCGTTTTCGCAGCAACGCTTGGTGTTCTCCGCCTGACTTGAAGAAACGTGAACCGGTTTGAAAAAAATGGCGCCGCGTCGGCGTGGACGCGGCGCCAAATTTTTGCCGGCGCCTTGTCAGGCGTTTTCGACTGTCAAACGCTTTCAACGATTTTGTCGAGCTTAGGCCGGAAGTGATAACGCGGCAGCTTGTCGAGATCGGTACCCGTGATCCGGATGACCCAGGCCTTTTCCGGGTGAGCCGTCGAGTGAATGACGCCCGGACCGTACGCACGACTCTGGCCGGGGCCGAGGCTGTAACGCTCGGCAGGCTCCAGCACCACATGATCTTCGCTGTCCGGATTGACACGGCGCCACTCCGTCATGTTCGTGTGCCCGCGGGCATTGCCATAAACCGCCCATGAGGTCCCGTGGCTGTGCGGCGAGCCGCCTTTGCCGGCCTGCTGCACATGGGCCATGACATAGATGTCGGTAGCCGGGTCGTGATGCAGGACGCGCTTGCCCGGCGGCATCTCATCGTCGAACGTGGCCGCGACGAATGCGGGATTTGCCAGCAGTTGTCTCAGCTTGGCGGCAATTTGCGGCAAACCATCCTCGACTCGCGCCGACGCCTGCACGATGGCGCGGCAATCGGCACAGAGTTCCTGCAGGGTATAAGACATCGCGCTCCTCCATAGGGGCCGGCATGGCGTGAATACGGTGGCCGCCCGATTGTCCCGTAAATGGCCGCCGTTACGCAAGGCTCCCGGACAGGATCGGTGCCCCTTCGGGTCCCCGCTTCCGGCCCGTGACGCCCCTGGTGGAAAATGCTACGGTTCGGAGGCTTTTCCATCAATCGAGACACCCATCGTCAGAATGGGAACACGGGGAGCTCCACGATGAGCGTGCAAGCACTGCGGAATACACCGAACCTCAGGGAATCGGTCAGCCAGGCGGAATGGCAGACGCGGCTCGAACTGGCCGCCGCGCACCGCCTGATGGATCATTTCGGCATCAGCGATCTGGCCCACAATCATCTCTGCGCCCGGGTGCCCGGCGAGCCGGAGGCCTTCCTGATCAAGCCGGCCGAAGCGCTGTTCGACGAAGTCACCGCCTCCACCCTGGTCAAATACGATTTCGAAGGCAATCCGCGACAGGACGGCGCGGAGCCGCTGCGCGGCGGCGGACTCATTATCCATGCGGGCCTGTTCAAGGTGCGCGCCGACATTCACGCCACCATCCATACCCATACCGAGGCGATCATCGGCGTGGCTTCGCAGAAGCACGGGTTGTTGCCGATCAACCAGCATGCCATGCATTTTGACGGCAAGGTCGCCTACCACGATTTCGGTGGCTTCGAATTCGACATGAGGCAGCGCGCGCCGTTGATCCGCGATCTCGGCGACAAGATGATCGCCCTGCTGCGCAATCACGGCTCGCTGGTGTGCGGCCGCTCCATCGGCGAAGCCTTCGTCGAGCATCACATCCTGGAAACCGCCTGCAAGGGCCAGATCGCCGCGCTCTCCGCCGGCATCGACAACATCGTCCTGATATCGTCCGAGTCGCGGGCCTACGCGCAAGGCCAGCTCGAGGCGGGACATGATCGCCGGGCCAACGGCGGCAAGGACTGGAAGGCCTGCCTGCGGCTGGCCGACCGGCTGTTCCCGGAATATCGCAACTAGAATGCGCGCTGCCGCCCGGCCAGGCCGCCGGCAGCGCACCGCTGCCACGGACAGCCGCGCCGTTTCGGGACGGTCGACAGCACACGCATGACACGCCCTCGCAGTCAGAATGGCCGCCGCTCTCCATCACCCGCCCGGCACGAGGCCGAGGTCCGGATCGTTCATAGCTCCGATCTGCACGTGGATGACGATTACACCGCCCACACCCATGGCGGCGACGGCACCAGGGGCCTGCGCTGCGTTCTCGACACGGCGCGCAGCTTGTCCGCCGACGTGGTGGTGCTGGCGGGCGATGTGTTCGAGAACAATCGGCTTCATCTCGATGTGATCAACCGGGCGGCCGACCTGCTCCACGGTTACGGCCGTGCCGTGGTCATTCTGCCCGGCAACCACGACCCTGCGGTCGCCGAGTCGGCGCACCATCGCGCGCAACTTGCCGCGATCGACAATGTCGCGGTGCTCGGCATCAGCCATCGCCGTGCTGTCGCGTTTCCCGATCTCGAGCTGGAGATCTGGGGTCGCGCCCACCAAGACTATGACGATATGGCACCTCTGGCCGCCGTCCGTCCGCGCCGTACCCGCTGGCAAATCGCCGTGGCCCACGGCCATTACGAACCGCGGCCCGATCTCGCAACGCCGTTTCGTCCATCGTGGCTGATCAGCGCCGCGGAAATTGCCGCGACTGGCGCGGACTATGTGGCGCTGGGCCACTGGAACCGGGCAGCCCGCGTGGGTAATGGCACTGTCAAAGCCTGCTATTCCGGTTCGCCCGAATTTGCCCGCACGGTCAATCTAATCCGCCTGAACGATGACGACGGAGCCAGCGTCGGCCGCAAGCCGATCCGTTGGCGCTAGAAACCGTCGACTGCCGATCGGCAGGTATTCCACGCCGCGCCCACGTCAAATGACGGAAGGCGACAGCTCGGGCATATGATTCAGGCTGGTCCAATACTCCGCCACACGCGCCATCATCGCCTCCAGATCGCCCAGATCCACCGGCTTGACGAGATAGGAATTCGCCCCGAGATCGTAGGCCGAGCGGATGTCTTCCTCCTGGTAAGAGGAGGTCAGGATGATCACCGGAACCTGGCGCAGCGGCGCATGCTTGCGGACCCAGGCCAATACCTCCAGTCCGGAACGCTGCGGCAGTTTCAAATCGAGCAGAATGACGCACGGCAGGGGAAACCGTTCGCGATCGGAAAAATCGCCAATTCCCGATAGATACGAAAGGGCCTCGTCGCCGTCCTTGGCCACCACGAGTTGGGGCATCGTCGGCGCCTTCTGAAACGAGCGGCGGATGAGGACTTGATCATTGGAGTCATCGTCGATGAGCAGGAAAACGCCGCTCTTAGAATTAGGCACCGTTCTATCCTTTCGCCAACTCGAACCAGAACCGACATCCCTTTCCCAGTTGAGACTCCATACCGACTTTACCGCCCATGCGCTCGACGCCTTTGCGCACGACGGCGAGGCCAATTCCGGTGCCCTCGTATTGCCCGACCCCGTGCAACCGCTGAAATACTTCGAATACACGCGCGTGATGCTCCGGGGCGATGCCGATACCGTTGTCCTCGACCCAGGTGCGAACGACATATCCATCCTGTTCCGACCATATCCGCACGACAGGCGCCACCCCCGGCTGGGTAAATTTCAGCGCATTGCTGAAAAGATTGACCAAAACCTGAATCAGGACCGTCAGGTTGCCGCGTACAACCGGCAAGGACTCCTCCATGGCGATGGTGCCACTCGTCTCCCTCATCAGGGCCGAAACCTGATCCCTCGCCACGTCCGCGACCGCATCGAGTGAAACGCTACTGAGCGGAACTTCTTCCTGGCCGAGCTTCGCATAAGCCAGCAGATCCTCGATCAGGTCGTCCATGCACACCGCGGCGCGGGCAATTCTCTGCAGATAATCGAGTCCCGTGTCGTCGAGCCGGGTAGCATAGTCTTGCATCAGCGCCTGACTGAACCCACGCATGGCACGCAAGGGCGCCCGCAGGTCATGCGCCACCGAGTAGGCGAAGGATTGCAGTTCGGCATTGGCCGATTGCAAGGCCTTGTTCTGGTCGAACATGCGTTGCTCGGCGAGTTTGCGCTCGGTGATGTCACGGGTGACCTTCGCGAAGCCGCGTAGATTGCGGTTCCCGTCGTAAAGCGCCGTCAAGGTGATGTCGGCGAAGAATTCCGAGCCATCCTTGCGCTGGCGCCGGGCTTCTTCGCGGAAAACGCCCAGTTCTCGCGCGACGCGGAGCTCCTGCTGCGGGCGACCTGCGGCGACCGATTCGGCTGTATGGAAAACCGACACATGGCGGCCGAGGATCTCTTTGCTGTGCCAGCCCTTCAGGCGCTGCGCACCGGCGTTCCAACTGACCACATTGCCATCGGGATCGAGCAGGTAGATGGCGTAATCCAAAACGCTGTCGATCAGAAGCCGGAGGCTCTCCTCGCTTTCGCACAGCTCGTAATCCAGTTCGGGAGCCAAGGGCTCACCACCGGCTTCAAGCTTCGCCATGCTGGAACTCCACTTCCGTGGCGAACCCGCCGGCGGATTTTACGGTGACTTTGGCGTCGGCCTGCTGCGCGAGCTGATGGATCAGCCGCGCACCGACGCCTTGGCTTTGCGACATGTCGGTCGCGTCCATGCCCACGCCCGTATCGGCGATCGAAAATACCGCGCGGCTGCCAGGTCTCTTGCTCAACGAGATTCGTATCTCTCCTTTGCGCTTATCCGGAAAGGCATGCTTCATGGCATTCGTCAGGAGTTCATTGGCGATCAGGCCGAGCGGAACTGCCTTGTCGATCGTCAGCTCGAGCGGATCGAGCTCGAACACGATGGAAATATCGGACGCCTTGGCGGGCGGGACCAGGGAGTTGGCGAGATCGCGCAGATAGGACGAGAAGTCGACGGCGCTATATTGCTCGGTGCGATGCAGCTTTTGCTGAACGAGCGACAAGGAACGCACCCGGTCCATCACATGACGGAAGCCCGCTCGCACCTCCTCGGATTGAAAGTGACGCGACTGCATGCCGAGCAGCGAGATGACCAGTTGAAGATTGTTATAGACGCGGTGGTAGACCTCGCGCAGCAGCACGGACTTCTCGTCGAGCGCATTCTGCAAGGCCGTGACGTTGGTCAGCACACCCTGAATGCGATCTTCGCCTTCCCGGGATGGATAGGCGGCGAGTAGACCCGCAAGCTCCTGTCCGTCGTTGCGGCGCACGCGAACCTGGATGTCGCTGATGCCGTCGCGAGGCAATACGGACAAACCCTCGGGCAGCGTTTCGCCACTGAAGATGTCGAAGAAGCCATGCCTTGAAAGCTCCTCCAGATTGGCGACGCCCAAGATCGAAAGCAGGGCCGGATTTGCGTCCTCGAACTTTCCTTCGGCCGTACACTCGAACAGGCCGACGGTCACGCGCTGAAAGAGTTCCTGATAGCGCTGCTGGCTGAGCCGAAGCTGTTGGCGTTGTGCGCCTTGCGCCAACAGCGCGTGGATCGACGTGCGCAGGCGCGGTTGGCGCCGTATATCCTTGACGATGTAATCGTCTAGGCCCGCCTTGATCGCTTCGACGGCGTAGTCCTCGCCCGCAGCGCCCGAATACATGATTGCACCGCAGTCCGGATGCGCTGCCTTGATGCGCCGGAACACCTCCAGTCCATTGCCCCATCCGAGCGAATAGTCGATGATCGCCAAGTCGATATGGCCGCGCGCCAGGTTACGCGTGAGGTCAGCCGCGTTCTCAATCTGGAGGATTTCGGCGTCGGGATGGTCGTGCGTGATTAGCCGCGACACGAGCACGCGGTCATTTGGATCATCATCGATGAGAAGGATGTGCATGTTTCGGGACAGGTGATCTCGAGTGCAAGTCACGCTCGCACTAATATGCCGTGACAATGGATCGTCTAGCCGATCACCCGGAAAATGGGAGCGCTTTGCCATCACCGTAACTTACTCGGGCGAACGGTTCATGGGCCGAATACTGTCGTTTCATTGCGGGCCTTCGCTGCCAGCATGGTGCCTCATGCCGCCTGCTATCGCTGATCGGATGGGCGCAGACCGGATGCCTTTGACGGTCGATCTACGCGGATGCGGCGGTTGTGACCGCCAGGAATGTGTCAGATAGCGCCGCAGGGCAATTAACTTTGCCGCTTTTTCTGCCGATCGTAAAGTTGCTGCAGAAGATCGACAAAGCTGTCGGGGATCGGTTCGTTGAGAACCTCGTCGTACATCCGTCGCAAGCTCGGGCCCAACCAGTCATAGCTCGGCGCCGCCGGCTTGTCGGACGCCATATCGGGCGGCGCGGCGCCGGCCTGCTTGCTGACCTCCACTGCCCCGCGGGAAGCCGCGAGTGCATCTGTCGATTTCTTCGAGTCCATCATTCTTCCCCAAGGGCTATTTGCCCCAAAATGTCGCAATTTCGAGCCCGCCGCCATTGGAGATTCTGACGACCTCCCTTGACTAGGCGGCGCTTTATTCGGCGCTTCGGACAGTAATACGAAGCGCGGCGGAACCTTTGTACATGTTGCGCGTTTACTCCGTCGCGACTGAGATCCGCACCCCTCTCTGCCCTTCGGCATAGTAATCCCTGAGTGCAATGAGCCACGCAAGCTTGCTATGATACTATTACAGATTTAATCCCACAAACGCAGGTGCGCCATGACAAGTTCCGAAGCCATTGCCCCTCACGTTTCTTTCCTGCGCCGGTATGCACGAGCGCTGACGGGCGACAAAGTGCTGGGTGATGCCTATGTGCGCGCCTGCCTGGAAACGCTGGTCGCCGACCCCGCCATCGTGTCGCCTGACATGCGGCCGCGCGTCGGACTGTATTGGCTCTTCCATGCCATCTGGGAAGCCGCCTCGGCGGACAACCGTTATGGCGAGGGAATGGGCACGGAACCGGAACGTACTGTGCAGACGCGGTTGAGGCGGCTCCTCCCGGAGCAGCGTCATGCCTTGCTGCTCACCGCGCTCGAAGGCTTTACGGTGGACGACGTCGCCAAGATCCTGGACAAGCCGCGGATGGAGGTCGCCGCCCTCGCGGCGACGGCGATGGACGAAATCGCCAAAGAAATCTCGACTGACGTCATGATCATCGAGGATCAATCGATGATCGCGATGGATTTGTCCAACATTTTGGAAGATCTCGGTCATCGCGTCGTGCATATCGCGAGCACGCGCGCCGACGCGGTCGCCGCAGCGGAGGAGCAAAAGCCGCACCTGATCCTGGCCGATGTGCAATTGGCCGACGATACGTCAGGCATCGACGCGGTGCAGGATATTCTCCGGGATTCGAACGTGCCGGTGGTCTTCGTGACGGCGTATCCAGAACGTCTTCTGCGCTCGGCCCATCCTGAGCCCACGTTTCTGATCACCAAACCGTTCATGCCCGAGGCCATCAAGCTGGCCGTCAGCCAGGCGCTGTTCTTCAATCCGTCCGAGCAATTCAACTCGCCCGTTGTGCCAACGGCCCACTAAAAAACGGCGCGGGAGCTTCGCCGAACGGAGAGTTTCGGGAATGGAATTTTCAGGTCCGTTTGACAAGACCGGTCAGAGCCGCGCGATCATCGACAGTGCTCCGGTACCGATCTGGGTGTCGGGCCCGGATTCGGCCGGGATCTACTTCAACAAGGCATGGCTGGGCTTCACCGGACGCACGATGGACGAGGAATTGGGCGATGGCTGGATCGCCGGCGTCCATCCCGAGGATCGCGCAGAATTGGATGTGTGCGCCAAGGCCACGAAGATGCGCCAGCCCTTCTGGACCGAATTCCGATTGCGGCGGCACGACGGTGTTTACCGTTGGGTACTCGACAGCGCCTCGCCTCGTTTCGCGCCCGATGGGCGCTTTCTTGGTTATATGGGCAGTTGCATCGACGTCACCGATCGCAAGGAAGCCGAGGCGGATTTGCGTAAGAGCGAGGAGCGGTTTCGTTTCGCCGTGCAGAATTCGCCGGTCATGCTTTATCACTGCGACCGCGACCTGCGGTACACCTGGATCGCCAATCCTCATCCCAACTGGCCGAGCGAACGAATCCTGGGCCGGCGCGACGACGAACTTCTTCCGCCTCACCATGCGGCCGACCTGATCGCGCTCAAGCAGCGCGTGCTTGACAGCGGCATTGGCGCGCGCGAGGACGTATCCGTCACGGCCGGCGGCGTGTTTCAGACATGGGATATCACGGCGGAACCGCTCGTCGACGAGAAGAAGAAGATCATCGGACTGACGGTCGCCGCGCTTGACATCACCGCCGGAAAAGCCGCCGAGGAACGGCAAAGGCTGCTGACGGCCGAACTCGACCATCGGGTGCGCAATACGCTCGCCGCCATCCAGTCGCTCGTCACCCTGAGCGCGCGCAGCGGCCAGAACAAGGAAGAATACACGCTGGCACTGCAAGGTCGCATCGATGCCTATACACGCATCTACGGCTTCCTCGCGTCGATGCAGTGGCAGTGCGTCAATCTGCATCAGCTCACGGCAGGTGTCACTCGTACCTTCGGCAACAGCATCGCCTCGCGCTTTCATGTGGATGGCGAGAATTTTCTACTCGATACATCGGCAGCCATTTCGCTCAATTTGATCCTGCATGAGCTGGCAACCAACGCCGTGCGCTACGGCGCCGCCTCGGTGCCCAACGGCCGTGTGTCGCTGACCTGGGAAATCCGTGACGGACATTTCATCATGGTCTGGCGCGAAGCGGACGGACCCGCCATTCCGGCGCAAATCCGGCCCGGGTTCGGCATGCGTCTGATCCGTCAACTCCTCGCCAAGGACCTGCGTGCCACCTTCCAGCTCGAATACCCCACCGAAGGCGCTCTGCTGACGGCATCCATTCCGCTCAAGCGCCTGAAGGCGGACAATCGCGTCGGCGATTTTCTCGACATGCGGCCAAAGCAGCCCGGCCAGGGGTCCGCCTACAATCCGATCGGCAAGCTGGCCAAGGCGCGCGTCTTGCTGGTCGAGGACGATCCCCTGATCGGACTCGAATTCCAGACAGCGCTGGTCGACGCGGGCGTCGAAACTGTCGGCCCCATGCCGGACCTGCATCACTCGCTGACCGCCATCATGGGCGAGGGCCGCCGCTTCGATGCCGCCATCCTCGATGTCAATCTGCGCGGCGAATCGACGCTGCCGCTCGCCCAACTGCTTTCCGAGCGCGGCGTGCCCTACATCTTCGTCTCTGGTTACGACCTGGAGATTGCCTTGCCGGTCGAATTGCGTCGGGCACCGAAATTGCAAAAGCCAGTCACCGGCACCCAGCTGCTGGCAGCGATTCAGATGTTGATCGGAGCGGTTGGCGCGCGCAACAGTAGCGGTGCCGGAGAACTGCAATGAGCGTGAAAATGGCGGAGCAAGGCGGACCTGGTCCCTCGTCAAGCGAACTGCCGTTCCGCAGTCTGCGCTGCCTGCTGGTGGACGACGATCCGTTCCTCCGCATGCTGATTGCCGATATCCTCCGCGACATGGGCCATGAGCCGTTGGAAGCCCCGGATCCGGACACGGCGCTCGCGCTGCTGCGCGGCGACAACGTCGATGTGATGCTGACCGATATGCGGCTGCCTTACATGGACGGCGCCGAGCTCGCCATGCGGGCGCGCCAAGCCTATCCCAACCTGCGGGTGATCTTCGCGACTGCTTACAGCGAATCGCGCTTACCCGATCTCACAACGGATCCGCTGGCGCGCTACCTGCGAAAGCCGTTCGGGCAGAAGGAGCTCGATGAAACGTTCCGCAGCCTCGGTTGGGCCTCGCTGCCGGGCAATCCATAAACCCGAATGCCCGGCCTACAGGACGTCCTTGAGGCGGATTGGCGGCTCGCGGGTCCGTTTGCCGGTCGCGTGATTCGACTCTCGCCAGAGATTCTTGAAGCCGCGCTGCCGCGCCGCGCCGCGCCGTCCCGATCAAGCGATCAGTTCGGCTTGGTTTCCTGGAGGAGCTTGGCGCAATCGCTGTCTTTTTCCAGGCCTGGCTCGATAAAGGCGAGGATCGAAGCGAGCGGCGTGAGCAGCGCGCCGAGCGCTATGGCACCGGCGGCGCGCGCCGCCAGAGGGCCAGCCTCCACGCCGATCGAGGGCTTGGCGAACGGGCCCCGGACGGTGATCGGCGTACGCGCGCTGAGGGGGCTGGGATCCTTCGGTCGCGCCACGATTCGCAGATCCAGCCGTTCGGCTGTGAGATCGGCGGTGCCTTCGATCTCAACCAGCGTATCGGTGGTGTCCAGGATGAAGAATTTGTTCCGGATGGTGCCGCTCTCGACCGGCAAGTCCGCGGCCATGCAGCGGATCTGGGTGGGTTTGTCGCCTTCCACCAGGAAACCGAGACCCTCGGCGATATCGACGCCGACGGCCTCCATCGCCAGGGTCGAGATCTCCCCGCCATACATCACGAACCGGATATTGCCGTTGGCGTTCGCCAGGGATTTCTGCAGGGTGTTGCCGGGGCCGGCGAGCACGATGCGGCCATAGATCTTGCCGCGACCGCCATTCTTCAGGCCGGCTTCGTTCAAGAAGCGCTCGAGCTCGTAGTCGTGCAGCTTGATATCATAGTCCGTATGGACCATTTCCTTGGTCGCGTCGATCTTGATGTCGGCGGTGGTTTTGCCCCCGGCCACGCCGACAGTGAGCGGCTTGATGTGTAGAACGCCGTTCTTCATCTCGAGATCGAGCTCGACACCGCTCAGCGGCACATTCGGCGCCATCACTTTCTCGCCGCGGAACTTGACTTTCGCATCCGTGTTTCGCACTTGCTCGACCGCAAGGGGCGCATCCGGCAGCACACGGCGCTGCTCCCCCGATCCTTCTTCGGCCTCGCGCGCTCGGCGAGCCGCGGCGCCGCGGTCGTCCGCCTTGTCGCGCGCCTCGATTTCGGCGCTCTGCGTCTGCCTGTTTTCCTCCTTCGCGGCTTCCTGCCTCTCCTGCTGCCTTCGGTCGGCCTCTTGATATTTCGCCGGATCGATCCCGATCAACGAACCGACATCGCGGTAATCCAGCGTTTTCGATGTCAGGTCCGCCTCGATGTAAGGCCGTTCGCCATTGGTATCGATTTTCAGCACGCCCTGCAGATCGCTGTAGCCCATGGTGCCGTCGATGTCGCGCAGCAGCCAAAGGTCTTCTTCGCGGTAAAGCCGGGCCTTGATGTCATAAGGCGGCGTCAGGGGAAGGGGCACGCCGGTCATCTTGGATATGCGCGCCAGATTGTCACCCTTGAGATTCACATCCAGGTTCAGGCCCTCGAACTTGACGGGGTCCTCCAGGCTGCCTGAAATTCTCGCCTGGGTCGGCCCGGTCACCAGTTCGATGGTTAATGGATAAGGTTCGTCGGTTTCGCGCAGCATCAACAGCGAGCCGCCGAACAGCCGTAACGTGAACGGCTCGCCGTGCAGCGCGCCTTTGCCTTCGATCTTGACCTGACTCTTGCCCTCCCCGCCCGTGCCGACCACCGTGCTGATCTTGCCATCCAGGTCGAGACCGGCCTTCGGATCGCGGTAGACGAGCGATCCATCCTCGATGGCGAGACGGCCGATCAGCGGCATTTCGAACCGATTCTCGGGTTTCGCCACGTCGGCGGCCGTCTTGGCGCCGAATGTCCAATTCGACTCGCCGTCCGGCGTACGCTCAAGCACAAGCCGCGGCTTCTTGAGATCGATATTGGGCAGCACGAGCCGTCGGCGGAGCAGTTGCGGCAGGTCTATGGTGAGCGCGAACTCATCGGCCGCGAACATCTCCGGTTCCTTGCTCCATTCCGCATTGGCGAAATGGACATCCTGAAAGACGATGCGCGGGCGCAGCGACCATCGGCCCTGAATGTTGCCGATCTTCACTTGCCGCCCGGTCGCGTTGGCGGCGGCCTTGGTGATCGGGTCGCGTGCCCAATTCCAGTCGAACACCAGGATAAAAACCGCCAAGGCGACGACCAGCGTCAGAACCAACCCGGCCGCGATTCCAAGAACCCATTTCAACCACTTCGGCATGGTGGAGAAACGCAGAGGGCAATGGGAATGTTCCGTCAGGTTGCGCCCAGCCGATGCGGGGATGCCACACCCGCTCGGTTCCCGTGATATTTCCGGGAACAACGTAAGACCAAGGTCGTTGAGGCGATATCCGAAAAACAAATGCCAATCACTCGCCTCCAGCAAGGCGATGCATTGAAAGGATGTCGCACATGAAACGCTTATTGGTCGCTACCGCCCTCCTCGCCCTCGCGCCCATGATCGCCCTCGCGCAGGAGGGGCGTGAATACCGGGGTGGCGCTCGGGCCGGCAACCATGAAATCACCCTGTCGGGCACCGGCAGCAACAACAACGACTGGGATACCGGAAACTTCGGCATCAGCGGCAGCTACGGCTACTATTTCACGAATGCCTTCGAGGTCAGCTTGCGCCAGAGTATCAACTGGTCCGGCGCCGAAGACACGGACGACAACTGGAATGCCGCGACCCGCATCGCCGCCGACTATCACTTCTTCACCGACGGGCGGTTCCGTCCGTTCGTCGGAGTGAACGTCGGCTACATCTACGGCGACAACGTCAACAACACCATAACTGTCGGACCGGAGCTCGGCCTCAAGTATTTCGTCAACGACACGACCTTCGTGCTCGTGCAGACCGAATACCAGGTGTTCCTCGATAGCGGGGACAACGTGTCCGACCAGTTCGATGACGGCGCCTTCCAGCATACCATTGGCTTAGGCTTCGTATTCTAAGCCGGTTCCAGCTGAGGCCGCGATTCGCCGAGGCGGGGCTCGCTCTGCCTCGGCGGTTTCGTTTCGCCCGCCCTTCGACGTGGTTAGCCGGCATCCTCCAACGCGCGAACGCTGTCCGTGCCGCCGTCCTCCTTCGGCTGCGCTGGCGGGATTGCCACCTCCCCCACCAGCGGCAGATGATCCGAGGCGTAACGCGACAAGGGCGTTCGATGAACCACCAGCGACATCAGGAAGTCATTGGGGATCGTCCACACCCGATCGAGGGACATCAGCGGGCGACGCGCCGGAAAGCTGCGCAGCTTGGGCAATGGCATCGGCGCGCCGATACGCTGCAGCACCGCCCGTTCCGGACCAAACACGTTGAAGTCGCCCATGATCACCGTCAGAGCATGCTTCTCCGCCTCGAGCAGTTGCGCGATACGGCCGATCTGCGAGCGACGCTCGCGCCGGGATAGCCCAAGATGGGTCGTGATCACCCGCACCGATGTCCCGCGGATTTCGACGATGGCATCGATCGCGCTGCGTGGCTCGAACGGCTTGACCGTCAGATCGATCAGCCGCATCTCCGAGATGCGCCCTCTCACGGCCAGAGCGTTGCCGAACTGCGTGCGGCGACGCTTCAGGTTGGGGCCTGCGGCAATCATGCATTCCAGATTGCGCTCGAAATACTGGATCTGCTCGCCGCCCTCGACCGTATAGCCGCCGATCTCCTGAATCGCCAGGATATCGGCATCCATCTCTCTCAGGACGGACAGGGTGCGCTCGGGATCGTAACGACCGCCACCGCCGACGCAGGAATGAATGTTGTAGGTCGCCACGCGGATCACTGCCGTGCCTCCGATTAATGGCGGGGCATAGCGGCGGAATGAATCGTGCGCTGAGAGGTGCGCCGACCTGCCACTTCGTCAAGGACGAAGATGGCGACGCCGACGGCCATGGGCACAAGGTAGTAGGCGGCCCGGAAGATTATCAAACCGGCGAGCAACTGTGGGCCCTCCAAAGCACTGGTGATGATGTACTCGATAACGCCCCATCCCCCCGGGACATGTCCGATGAGGGCGGACATGTCCGCGCCGACATAGAGCGCCGCGACCGTCGGATAATCCACTGTGGTGAAGCTCCGCAGTGAAGCATAGAGCACGGCGGCTACCGACAGCAAATAGGCACTTCCCAAAGAAATCTGTCCGCAGGCCAGGCTCAGGGAGGGCACATCGATATGGAAGCGCCGAATATGAAACCGCCGCGGCTTCACGGCGCAGACGACGAGATAGGCCGCGACCGCGAGCAGCCCTAGGGTCGCAACGGCCATGAGCGCCGACGCCGAGACGCCGAGCAACCTCGAAAGCTGCGCGCTGTGCCAGAAGAGCGCCAAGCTGCCCACCGTGGCGATCCCCAGCGCCACGGTGAATCCGGAAAACAGCAGCACCCGACCGACCGAGGCGAGGTCGAGCCCGCCGCGCCGATACATACGATAGCGCACGGCGCCGCTGCTCAAGGCCGCGACGCCGATGCTGTGACCGATTCCCAGTGCGGCGATGGTCGTGCGCGCCACCCGTGCAAGGGGGACAGGGCGGCGGGTGTAGCGAACGGCGAGATACTCCGCGCCGATCAGGAAGACATAGCCGACAATGGTGAAGAGCAATGCCAGGACAATCGTGGTGGCGGGAACAGCCGTGACGGCGGAGATGATCTCGTCCATGTCGTAACGCCGCACGACACGGAACAGAAGATACAAACCCAACAAGGACGCGCCAACGCCCAGCGCCGACAGAAATGCTCGCCTTTTCATAAGGGCCAAACGCTTCAGTCGCGCCGCCGTTCCGGGAACCGGCCCGCACCTCGCCCGCTATCGCCGTCGAGGAACGTGTCGAGCGCGACCGCGCACGGCCGCACCTTGACGACAACTCGAGAACATGCGCCTCCCGGCCGAGGTTGAGCGCGACGGTCAGTTCGTCGTCACCATCGTGGCGTTCGTAACCCAGCGCATGGTCGTGGACTCCAGGGTGCGATAATTGCCGACCGTCAGCGCGCAACGCTGCCGCCGCCGTTCGATCGGCCGGGCGGCAGAGGGTTAGGATAAAGATCCGAGCCGCCGCGGAATCGGTAAACCGCCTTAGAACCAATGATATAAGGCGAACGGGCGGCTGCGCGACCGGATTTCGTCGCGCAGCCCGCGGGTCACTTGAAACTGACCATATCGGACCGCGTGACCGTCGCTTGCTCGCGCAGAGTCGGTCCGTTGGCGATTTGCCACACCACGAATTGTTCCTGATAGGCGCCATCGGCCGGCATCGTATCCACCGGAACGACGGCCTTGAAACCGCGCAGCACGGCGCCCGACGTGGTGTTGAGGACGGCGCCGTTGGCCGATGTGCCGGAGATCAGAATGGTATCGATGCCCTTGGCCTTCAGCACATCCGGCAGATCCGTCCCCGACAGCTTGTCCATGGCGGTGGTGATGACCCGTTCGGTAGCCAGCGGCTTCAACTGTGGAGGGATGTCCGCGGCGGTGCTGCGCGTCGTCGTGGTATGCACGACGATGACGCCCTTGGCACGCGCATCGGCGAGCAACTTCTGCACATGGGGCAGGGCCTTGGCGCAGCGCGGCCGACGTTCCGGCGTGCAGGCCTCCATGCGGAAATCCAGCAGCATGTAAGCCGTCTTCTTGGGATCGAGCGTCACCTTCTTCAATTCTGGTGGTGGCGGCGCCTTCACCGTGGCCCATTCATCGAGTACGCTCTGAGCGCGGGTCGGATGACCGGCCGCGACAACCACGCCGCAAAGGGTAACAAGAGCGACGCATCCCTGGATAAACGGAACTGTCTTTTGCATTCCTCACCCCCCCGGTTTTGAATCTCGCCGGTGCGGCCGCCTGCTTTCATGATCGAATATGGGCTGATTGACGCTGCACCAGAACCGGAAGAACGACTTCCGGCAGTTGCGACATTATCGCACTTCAAGCGTTCGCCATATGTGCTGCGGCGCTTCGCCACCGGCCTCGCTTTTGCCAGAGCATCGGTTCGCGAATATTCAGAAATTTCCACGATTATAATGGGTTAGCCGGGCCTGGCTCGCCCTTTCAAGGACGCCCGCGGACGTGTTGTGCGCCTGGTCGGCACCGACATCGACATCACCGACCGAAAGCGCACGGAGGAGGCGCTCGCCGCCGCGCACAAGCAAACCATGGACATCCTCGAAAGCATCGCGGACGCGTTCTATGCGCTCGATGCGGAGCGGCGCTTCACTTACGCCAATCGCCACGCGCTCGAACTGTGGGGCAAGCGGCCCGACGAGGTGATCGGCCGCCTCTTCACGGACGTGTTTCCCGGCGTCGAAGACACCGACGCATGGGAGGCACAGGCCCGCGCCGCCACCGAACGCAACCCGGCGCATATCGAGACTGCCTCGCCCATAATCCATCGCTGGGTCTCCATCAGCATTTATCCGACCGCCGGCGGAGGCCTGACCGTATATTTTCGCGATATCACCTCTCGCAAGAACGCCGAACGCCGGCAGAGTCTGCTGATCGGCGAATTGAACCATCGGGTCAAGAATACCCTTGCCGCGGTGCAGTCGATCGTCGCCCAAGGCCTACGCGGCACGCGCGACCCGGAGCTGTTCGCCAAGGCTCTGCAGGGGCGGCTCATGGCGTTGAGCGGCGCGCACGATCTTTGACGCGAACCGCGTGGGAGGGTGCCGACCTCGCCGAGGTCCTCCATGCGGCGCTCGCCCCGTTCGATGTCGGCAATCAGCGCGTGAGGGTGGACGGCCCGCCGCTCAATATCCAGCCGAATGTCGCGGTCGCCCTGAGCATGGCGTTCCATGAAATGGCGACGAATGCCGCAAAATACGGCGCGCTCTCCAATGCGAATGGCTTCGTGCGCGGTCACCTGGGCACTAGATGACCGCGCGACAACCGCTATAATCCGCTGGCAGGAAGCAGGGGGGCCGGCGGTCACGCAGCCCACCCGAAGGGGCTTTGGTTCGCGTCTGATCGAGCGCGGTCTGGCCTATGAATTGGACAGCGAGGTCAAGCTCTCATTTCCACCGACCGGCGTCGAATGTGAGATTCGGCTCCCGTTACCCGCCAAATCGGAAGCATAATAATGAACGATATCGCCGGTTTACGACTGCTTGTCGTCGAAGATGAAATGCTGATCGCCATGACGATCGAAGATGTGCTCACGGATTTGGGCTGCATTGTCGTGGGCTCCGCGGGCAGCGTCGCCAAGGCGCTGGAAATCCTCAACGGTCAGGAAATCGACGGCGCCATTCTCGACCTCAACCTGAAAGGCGAACAGGCGCTTCCGGTGGCCGAAGCGCTGCAGAAGCGCGGCACCCCGTTCTTCTTTCTCACGGGATACGGATCCGCAGGCTTCGACCAGACCCAATTCCGCGCGCCGACCCTGCCCAAGCCGTTCGATCCGAGCGCACTGGAACAGTTGATTCAAGAGACCATCGCGCCTCGGCGAGGCAAATAGTGCGCCGGGCCGCCCGACGGCGGCGGGCCGGGCGCTGGATCGGCCGGCCCGGGTCACGACATGCATGAGCGAAGGAAGGCCGAGGCGGTGCCCCGGCCTTTTTCATTCCGGGATCGCGGCCAGCAAATCGGCCAGGTGACCCTTCCAGATGCGGTCGATCCGCCAACTGTTGCGCGCGCCTTCGAGAATGAGCTGACGGTCGTGCTCGGTCACGGCATATTCCTCCGCGACTTCCATCATCATATGCGCGTGCTTGATGTCGGCTTCCATATGCTCGACGTTCGAGGCCTGCTTCTTCAGCGGAATCCCCACTTCGTCTCGCATCTTGATGCCCATGCGGCGCGCCATGCTGCCGCCGGTCAGGACCTCGTCCGAGTTGCTGAGCTCGAGCGCCGCAGCCGACGCCAGCGCCGATAGCCAATGGCTCGTACGCGCCAGATTAAGCCAGGCGGAACAGCAAGTATAACAGCCATCGCTCGGCCCCATCTCGACAAAGTCGCCTGCCTTCAGGCCGACTGTCGCACCCTCCATCACGCTCATGGTGTAGTGATCGGGCTTGCCGAGCTCCTTGTCGCCTTCGAGTTCGTCGCGCTCGTGGTCCCAGATCATTTTCTTGACCGGCATCGGCGCCGAGGACTGCACCTGGGCCCAGCATTCGCGGCGGTTCACCGTCCAGTGGGTGCGCTGAAGGATATAGACGCGCGCCCGCTCCTTGTTGAAACGAAGCCCGAGCAGACGGCGGAACGGCTCGGACTCGAACTGAGCGTTCGCCATTCTGATGAGCTCTTGTTCGAGCTGCTTGATCGGGTTTCCGGTATTCAGCGCGGTCGCCATAACGTTCTCCTGTGAACAAACAAAGTCGCGAAGCGGTCTCTAGAAAGACTCGGGCGCCGCCTCAGTTGAACCCTTCCATCATTCGACCGTATGAACGAGCTTCCTCGCCCGCTCGACCACCGGCATCGGCGTCTTGTAGAGCCGCGTCACGAGGGCCTCCATCTCGGCGCCAGTGAGCGGCGCGATCTCCAGCCGCTGCTTGGCGCCTTCCGCGATGAGAACCGGGTCCTTCATGCTGGCGTCGAAGGCGGCGCGCAACGCCGCCACACGGTCCTTCGGGATATCCGGCGGGCCCATGAACGGCCGGCCCATTTCGGAGGGCGCCAGCATCAGCTCCAGGGCTTGACGGTCCTGCGGATCGGACACCAGATCGCCGAGCAGCGGCACGTTGGGCAGTTCCTTTTCCTTGGTCAGGCCGAGCTGGATCAGGATGTCCACCTCCTTCTTCTCGACCCACTGCGGCCGCGTGTTCTTGAGACTGCCGTAGGAGACGCCGCAGCGGCCCTGCAACTCGCCCTTCTCCATCGCGGCATTGATGTCGAGGCTGGTGCGATAGCCGGTGATGACCTTCAGCTTGAGACCGAGCATGGACCGCAGGGTCGCGTTGAAATTGGTCAGCTCCGCGCCGGCCCCGGTGGTGCCGACGACGAACTCGCGCGTCTTCATGTCGTCGATGGTTCGGATGTTGGCTTCCTTCATGGCGATACAGACGCCGATCTCGCGGTTCATCGACCCGATATAGGTGAACTTGAGGGGATCGAACTTCGAGCCCTCCATGTTGAGAAGCGGCATCATGGGAACGAAGCGATGCCCGGTGCCGATCACCGTGCCGTCCCGCGCCGCGGTATTGTAGAGCGAGTTGATGGCGTTCAGGCTGCCGGCGCCCGGCTGGTTCTGCGGGATGATCGTCGGGCCGCCCGGGATATATTTCGGCAAATGACGGGCCAGCAGCCGGGCATAGACGTCGTAGGCCTCGCCGGCGCCGAGCCCGATCACCATGCGTATCTGCTTGCCCTTGTAGAAATCGCCGACATCCTGGGCAGTGGCCGGCCCAGCCAACACCATTGCGGCACCGACCAATATCGCTCCCATACCCTTTTTCATGACTTTTGCGCTCCCTTCATTCGTCGGCGGCTTGCACCGCCATCTATTCGATGGACAGGACAACGGGCTGTTCAAGACAGGCGCCATCAATTGCTGCCTTCTTTGCTGGCCGTGGCCTGACTGACTTCGATCGCTTTCTTCAGCAGGTCGCCCTGAAGATTGGCGACCTCGGCAATGGAGCGCTGCAGGTCTTCGCCGGACAGCACATGCAGGTCGAGCTTGGCCTTCTGCGCATCGGCCAGGAATGCGGGATCCTGGGCCATCTTGCTGAAGGCCGCGCGCAGCGTCGCCACCCGCTCGGCCGGCACCTTGGGCGGAGCGAGGAACGAGCGGCCGACCTCCACATAGGAGCCGAAGAAGCGCAGCAGCCGCTTCTCGCCGTCGTTGCGCCCCAGATCGATCAAGCGCGGCACATCCGGCAGCCCCGGCAGCTTCTCGAGCGAGACCTGAAAGAGGATCTTGAGCTTGTTGCGCTCGACCCAATCCTTGCTGATGCCCCACAGCACGCTGCCGGAGCCGTGCACCTCGCCGCGTTCGACCGCCAGGCGCACCTCGGTGCCGCTGGGATAGCCGGAAATGATCTTGAACTTGGTGCCGAGCAGGTAGTTCACCACAGCGATGTTCTGCGCCGTCGCCGAACCGGCCCCCGGGACGCCGATCGACAATTCCTTCTGCCGGATGTCCTCGATGGTCAACGCCGGCGCGTCGGGCCGAATGACCAGCACGGGGTCGGTGACCGCGAGGCGACCGATCCAGTTGAAGCTTTTGGAATCGAACTTGAGCCCGCTCTCGCCCACCACCTGCTTGATCAGCAGCACGTCGCCGATCATGCCGATGACGGTACCGTCGGCCGGCGATGCATTGTAGAGTTCGTTGGCGAGCCGGATGCTGCCGGCGCCCGGCTTGTTCTGCGCGACGACCGACGGGTTGCCCGGCACATGGGCGCCGAAGTGGCGCGCCAGCAGCCGGCTGTAGACGTCGTAGCCGCCGCCCGGGCCGTAGCCGATCATCACGCTGATCTGCTTTCCCTTGTAGAAATCGGCGGCGCCGCTGTCGACCGCGGCCTGGCTCGCCGCGCCCGCGCCGGAGAGCAGCGCGAAGCCTAGGGTCGCCGCAGCCATGCGCCACCATGTATGTTCGATCGTTCTCACGATTCCCTCCCTGTAACCCATGGCCTGGCAGCCTTTTGTTTCGTCTCGGGCCTCTTTAAGCCTCGATCATGCGCATGCCGCTGGCGAGCGCAGCACGCACGGCGCGGTCGAGCTGCGCCGCTTCCCGCGCGCCCTGCAGCGCGTGCTTGTAAGCATCCTCGTCCGTGACATGGCGCTCGACGGCCTCCCAGATCAGGTCAGAGTGCTCCTGGTCCGCCACCACATGGACGTTGCTGGAGCTCAGGCCCTTGGGATCGACGCCGAGCTCCTTGATCAGCCGGTCGCGCCAGCGCACCGAGGAACCGCCGGCGCCGCTCTTGATCAGGGTGTTGTTGTTGCGCCGCTCCATGAAGTGCGACTGCACCAGGCCGGCGAGCCACGGCAGGGTCGAGGCATTGTAGCAGAACGCCATCAAGGCCGCCTTGACCAGCGGCGTCGGTTGCGACGCGGCGAGCTCCTGCTGGGTGACGCCCAGCGCCACAGCCTCGCGGCTCATCAGGGTCATGTGATCGGTGCCGCCGCGCGGGTCGACGATCAGCTCGTCCTGCTCGTGATGCCAGATCGCCTGCTTGACGTCCAACGGCGCGCGCGCCTGCACGTAGGCCCAGCAGTCGCGGCGGTTGGCGGCGTAGAAAACCATCTGCACGGTGTAGAACTTCGCACGCGCCATGGTGAGCGGCGTTTCCGCGAGGAAGCGGAATTCCGGGCTGGCGAACTGCTCGTTGACCATGCGGTTGAGCTCCATTTCCAGGCGCGCCGCATAGCCGCCGTCGCTGCGTTTCAATGCCGTGCCCTCAGCCATGTCGTCTTACTCCGTGACTTCGTGTTTCACCGCCTTCGACCGCGGCGCTTTCGCCGCGCAGGTGTCCGAGCGCCGCGAGAATGGGTTCATCGCTGACGCTGAACAGCGTGACCGGTTTGCGTCCGCTGGCGCGATGGCTATGCCATGCCCAATTGGGCACGACGAAAATATCGCCGGCCTTCCAGTCCAATGTCTTGTCGCCGGCAGTCGAGCTGCCGCTACCCTCGATGACGTGATAGATCGTGCTCGCCGTATGACGGCGGCGCTGGGTCGCCTCGCCGGCATCGAGCCGATGCAGGCGGCAAAGGATCGTCGGCAGAGTCGGACCGCCCGTGACCGGATTGCGGTATTCGAGCACTCGGCCCTCGAACGGGTTCCAGGCGTCCGCGCCGAGCCCGCGCAACACCGCGAGTGATTCTTCGCCATTGTAAATGTAAGGCTCCGTCGGCGCGATGGCGGAGAGATCGTCCGGCTCGACCAGCGGCCCGGCGTTATGGGACTTGCCCGTCTGGAAAAAGATCGTGTCGAGCGAACGCATCAGCGGCATGTCGTGGCCATCGATCCAGATCATCGGCTCCGCCGTATCGTTGCTGTGCTCGTGCCAACTCCATTGCGGCGTGAGCACGAGATCGTGGCGCCGCATGACGAAGCGCCGGCCATCGACCGCCGTGACCCCGCCCGACCCGCCGATCACGAAACGAAAGGCGCTGATCGAATGACGGTGCATCTTGGCGACCTCGCCCGGCTTGACCATCTGGATCGAGGTATGGATGGTGCGGGTGGCGGCCTTGGTGGGCAGGCCGGGCGTGCAAAGCCGCAGGGTACGCCGCGATGCGCCGGCCTCGTTGTCCAGCAACTCGCCGGCTTTCAGCAGCTTCGGATAGACCTCGTCCCAGCGCCACAGATGCGGCTGGACCGCGCCGCCGGGCTCGGCCGGCAGGCCGTCCTGGTTGCTCTTCCAATGGCCCTCCATCTGGATGGCGGCAAGCTCCGCGTCCAGTCCGGCCGTGGCGTCTGGCAGCGACATGCCCGACATCGAGCCATGTCCTCCCTCGTGCGTTAGGCCGCCTTCTTGGCGAGCGCCGAACGTGCCCGTTGCAACGCGGCACGGATGCGTTCGATGCCGACCGCCGGCACTTCGGCGACCGGCCAGCGCGGATAGATCTTGATCGGGAAGCCGAGCTCGCGCAGACCGGCAAGATAGACGCCTCGGCCGGCGATCTTGCGGATGCTGGGCGACATGAGCGAACCCTGCAGCTCGACGATCGCTTCCTGCAGTTCGAGCGCGCGGCGATCGTCGCCGGCATCGATGGCGCGGATGCAGGCGACGCCGATCTCCGGGCACAAGGTGAGCGGCGGGCTGACCGTGCCGGTGAGACCGAGACGAATGCCCGGGAACAGCGAGCTCGCCATGGCGAACAGCTTGAAGTCCGGGCCGAGCGTGGCGCGATAGGCGACGAGTTCGTCGATGCCGCCCTTGGCCAGCTTGCAGCCGAAGATCTGCGGCGAATCCTCGACGAACTGCGCCATATGCTCGCCGGTGATCTGGTAACCCTGGTACTTCGGGTTGTTGTAGAGCAGGATCGGCGCCTTGAGCTCGCGCCCGACCATCTTGAAATGGGCGCGCAACTCCGCCGGCGTGCGGTCCGAATAATAATAGGGCCCGACGATCGCCAGCGCGTCGGCGCCGGCTTTGAGCGCGTAACGGCCAAGATCGATGGTCGTATAGGGGTCCGCCGTGCCGACATGGGCGACCACGGGGATGCGTTTCTTCACCGCGCTGACGACGATATCGAACAGCTTTTTGCGCTCGTCCTGAGTGAGCGCCATGCCTTGGCCCATGGAGCCGCCGACGAACATCGCGTGAATGCCGGCGGCGATGTAATAGTCGACCATCTGGCGCAAAACCGGCTCGTCGATCATGCCGTTGTCGTCGAACACGGTCGGTAGCGGCAGCAGCATGCCACGAATGTCGTTCATCGATAGTCCCTCCCGTTCAGCCGGGCCTCAGACCCGGTGCGAAGAAGCGGCTCAGTCGGCCGGCCGCCTCAGCACGCACGCCTTTTTTTCGCTTATCGAAAAAAATTTTCTATTTTGATTATCCCGGTATAGTGGAGGCCGAGTCAAGGCTGGAGTCCACGGCCGGATAGGCTCGCCGGTCTCTTCCGCACGGGATCTTACCATGGCCAAACCCGCAAAAACGCCGCCGGGCAGAACCGGCTTGAGAGGCCGGCCCGCGAAAGTCCCGCCGGAACAATCGGGCAGCCGGACCATCCTGGCGGGCCTCGTCCTGCTTCAGGCCGTGGCGCAGCTCAAGGAACCGGCGACACTGACCGAAATCGCCAAAAAGATGGCGATGTCCCCGAGCCGCACCTTCCGCTACCTCAAGAGCCTGACCCAGGCCGAGTTCCTCAAGCAGGATCCGGCCACGGGCCGCTACGACATCGGGCTTGCCTCGATCGAGCTCGGCCTCGCGGCAACCGCCCGTCTCGACGCGGTGCGGCTTGCCTCGGATCTGATGCGGCCATTGACCGACACCACCGGGCTGGTCTCCGTGCTAGCGGTTTGGGGCTCGAACGGACCGACCGTGATCAAAAGCGAGCAAGGCGGCTTGGAGACGGCGGTCCGCATCCGCGAAGGCGCCAATCTCTCGCTGCCGATCACGGCAGTGGGGCGCGTCTTCCTCGCTTACATGCCGGCGAGCGAGATCAAAGCGCTGTTGCAGCGGGACATCGCCGCGTGGAACGCCGCGGCCGACAAGGGCAAGCGGCTGAACGCCGCGGAGATCGCGAAACTGCAGGACGAAGTGCGGCAGCACGGCCTGTCGCGGGCCAGCGGCATCCGCAATCCCGCCGTGGCCGCCCTCGCGGCACCGGTGTTCTCCCAGGACGGACGACTCGCCATGTGCCTGGCGCTGACCGGCCTGATCGGCTCCTTCGACACGAGCTACAATGCAAATCCAGCGACGCGGCTGAAGGCGACGGCGCAGCGTCTGTCGCGTATGATGGGCGGCCTCGCCCGCTAAACACGGGAGCCGCGTGACCCCGCGCGAGCGGCGCTCACGGCGCGACGCGCTGCTCCGTTTGCGCCGGCTGGCGACGCCCCTTGGCGGCGCGCGGGGTCGCCGCGCGCAAGCCATCGATGATGGGCAGGAGTTCGTCGACGCGGTGGCCGCAAGTATGGCGCGTGCGTATCGCATGCAACCCGCTGCGCACCATGTCCTCGGCGAAGTCCTCGTCGCGGAGCACGAGCGACATGGCGGCGCGCATTTCCTCGCCGCTGTTGACGGACAGGTAGCTGTCGCTCGGCAACAACTCTTCGACGTCGTGCCACGGCGCGCTGATCAGCGGAATTCCGCATGACAGCGCCTCCAACATCCGGACATGGGGCACGCCCGGCAGCGCGTCCGCATAGGCGCGACGCGGCAGCAGCACGGTGAACCGCGCGCGCGCGAAGGCGTCGGGCATGCGGTGATTGGGCAGCCAGCCGGCGTAGGACACGCCGTTCTCGGCCAGCCGCTCGCGCGCCCATTCCGGATATTGCACGCCATGGACCCGTGCCTTGAGCTTCAGTTGGGTCACGGGTTCGAGCAGATATTCGGCGATCTCCTGGCTGCGCTCCCCGGCGGACCAATTGCCGATCCAGATCAGATCGCGCTCCTTCGGCGCACGCGGATCCATCTTGAAGAGCGCCGAGTCGACGCCTTCGTGCCAGGTGAAGGCCTGCCGTCCCCAGCCGTTGTCGAGATAAGCCTCGCGCAGCACTTCGCCGCCCGCGAGCACGCCGTCGTAGCCGGCGAGATCGAACTGCTCCATATCGAGCGGCGCGGTGATCGCGCGATGATGCGTGTCATGGAAGAACAGAAGGAAGCGGCCGCCGCGGCTGCGCCGCTGACCGAGGCGCGCCACCAACTCCGGCTCGTTCCATTCATGCACGAGAACCACATCCGCCCCGTCCAGGGCGCGATCGACATCGAGGTCGCGGGTGCCGATGCGGTAGGACCGAAGGTCCACGCCGGGCACCAGACGCGCCGCTTCGGCCAACGCTGTCTCGCCGCCGGCCGACAGGGCATTGGTCAGGCTCCAGCCGTCCGCGGGCTGGTAGACCACGACGTCGTGTTCCCGGTTGATCAGCTCGCGGCAGATGCCGCGCAATGAATGAGCATTGCCATGGTTCCAGCAGGACGTGAACGAATGATAGAACAGCACAAATTTCATACCGATTGCCCTCGACTGGCGGAACTGTGAAAGAACGGGCAGTCGGTTAGTTGCACTGCCGAACGGGGAACGTGGATTCCACGGGTTCGTTCCTGGCCGCGGCCGAATCCAGCATCTCCCCTGCACCGCTCGCATCGGCGATGAAAAATTCCGACCATATTGGGGCAGAAAAATGACGGCGGACCGGCGTGGCGCTCCGTACGGCATCGCAATACAGCGGCGAGCTGATGGCGCGGTGCCGCTGTCTGGGGCGCGACAAGGCTTCGCGCCTCTTAACTCCTGATGGCACTGCGGCTATCGGGACACTTGAACAGTTTGGTCTATAGGGGGAAACTACAACAATCGCGCCCTGCGGAGTGGCGCACGGGGGCTTTGACGCGCCCCGACAAGGGGCAAATCGGCCGACAAGGCCGTTGCGTTTCAGGGGAGCAATTATGGCGTCCATTGCCGAGGGTATGCAGCCGCAGGTGAAGATACTGGGCCTAGTCAGCGCGGGCCACTTCATGAGCCACTTCTATTCTATGTCGATTCCGCCGCTGATGCCCTTCCTGCACAGCGATCTCGGCATCAGCTACACCCTGATCGGCGCCGTGCTGAGCGCGAAGAGCATGACTTCCGGCCTGCTGCAACTACCGGCTGGCATCGCTGTCGACCGCTACGGCGCGAAAGCCATCCTCTCGGGCGGCCTGCTGATGTGCGCCGCCGGCATGGCGCTGCTCGGCATCGCCGATTCCTGGGCCATGCTGGTGCTGGCCGTGGTCGTCATGGCGATGGGCAACTGCGTCTTCCATCCCGCCGATTTCAGCATCCTCAACGGCAGCATGGACGAGCGCTACATGGGCCGCTCGTTCAGCATCCACACGTTTGCCGGCCACCTCGGCAATGCGGTGGCGCCCGCCCTGCTGCTGACCGTCGCGGTATACTGGAGCTGGCGCGCATCGCTGCTGCTCAGCGCGTTCGTCGGCCTGCTCATCTTCTTCGGCCTCGCCTCGCAGTGGAGCGCCATGCGCGACGAGGCCCTGCCGCAGCGCAAGAAAAAGAAGCTGGGGACCGACGCCGGCGGACCGGCGCTCTCCACCGGGCAGGTCCTGCTGCAGGTGCTGAAGTCGCCGCCGCTCCTGTTCCTGTTCTTCTTCTTCACCATGTCGAGCCTCGCTCAGGGCGGATTGAAGAATTTCTCGATCGCCGCTCTGGAGGCGGTGCACGGCACCAACCTGACGATCGCCGGCAGCGCGCTCACCGGTTTCCTGTTCGCCAGCGCCTTCGGCGTTCTGCTCGGCGGCTGGGTCGCCGACCGCTGGAAGAAGCATGACTTGGTCGCGGCCGTCTCGCTGTTCACCTGCGGCGTGATCGTCCTGCTGGTCGGTGGCATCGACCTGCATTGGTTCATTCTGGTCTTCACCTTTACGGTCGCCGGCCTGGTCAGCGGTATCATTCGTCCGGCGCGCGACATGATGATCCGCAACTCCAGCCCCAAGGGCTCCGCCGGCAAAGCCTTCGGCTTCGTCTATTCCGGCGAGTTCATCGGCGGCGGCGCCGCACCCCTCGCATACGGCTTCTTGCTGGACATCGGCGAGCCGGAGTGGATCTTCTACTCCTCGGCCGTGTTCTTCGTGCTGTGCGGCATGATGTTTCTCGGCTCTGGCCGCGCTGCCCGGCAGCAAACGGCCTGACGATTACGGCGGCGCGGGCGACCTCCCACGCCGCCGCTTCCCTTTCCAAATGTACCGATGCAGGGGGTTCGAGCGCAGGTTGCGACGCCCCTGCGCCGTGATTCCAATCCAGCGGCACAATCAATCGTATGATGGCAGAAGCAGGGAGACGGCACTCATGACAGCTTCGGCGGTGACGCCAGACAGCATCCTTATAAAAATGGGTCGAGGCATCAGAAGATCGCCTTAAAGACGCCGAGCACCACGAGCAGGCCAATGATGAAGATGATCAGGACGATCCAACCGACCGCTTTCAGCATGTAACTTCCTCATCCGTGAAGGGCGACACACGTCTGACGCCGCGCGGCGCGGCAGCTGGCAAGCCTCGGTGAAACAGCCCAGGCGCGTCGCCCGAGACGGGGCAAATGTTAAAACCCAGCAATTACCCGAACGTGCTCCAAGCAGCCGAGTTCCCGCATACCGCCGGCCCACCTATGTCGATTTGATGAATTTCCTTAGCCGGCATGGAAATTCCGCCCCTGTCCCATAGATAAATAGGACAAGCGCCCCTACCACTGGGCCTGGAGCACCGCCATGAGCCGCGCTTTCATCAAAGAAGCCGACGGAACGGACGTCTTCGAAGACCTGCCCGACCGGCCGATCAGTCCGCACCCCAATCTGGTGACCGCACGCGGTCTGGCGCTGATCGAAAACGAGATCACGAGACTGCGCGCCGCCCTGGCCGACGCACAGAGCAACAGCGACCGCGGCGCAATGGCCGAGGCGTCACGTGACCTGCGCTATTGGTCGGCGCGCCGCTCCAATGCCGAGGTCGTGCCCCCCGCGACAGACGACGACACCGTACGATTCGGATTGCGCGTCACCATCGAGCGCGATGACGGACGGCGGCAGAGCTTCCGCATCGTCGGCCAGGATGAGGCCGATCCCGCCAAGGGCCCCCTGTCCTACGTCGCCCCGCTGGCGCTCGCGTTGACCGGCAAGCGCGTCGGCGACGTGGTGAGCGCAGGCCCGGGCAACGCCGAGATCGTCGCCATCGAAAAAGTCGCGGACGATGCGCCATTCTAGACGAGAGCACGCAGGCGCGCCCGCGGATGTTCACCACTGAAAGCCACTACCGTGGAGCGCGGCATGTCATGAACGGTGACGGCCGCCCTGCGCTCACAAAATAATGCTGATCTTGCCGGCCGGACGCAGCGCTTCGAGGTCGAGGATGGCGCGGCGCCGGTTGAAGCGGAAGGCGCCGCCGGCGGCGCGGCGCAGGTGGAATTCGTAGCGCCCGATGTAAGTGTCCACTTGAGCGTGCTTCATGCGCGCCACCATGAAGTTGGCGGCGGCCACGATGTCCTCGCCGGCGGCGCTGGTGACGCGCACGTTGGACACGAAGCGCCGCGTGCGCGCCCGCGGGCTTTCGGCATAGGCATAGACGCTCTTCAGCCGTTCGACCCGGCCGCGCAGCACGGGCAGAGTGTCGGCGATGATGAAGAGGTTGGCTGCCGGATCGCCGTCCGGTTTGTCCGTGGTCGGCACCTCGTAGGTGGCATCGGGCAGGAACAGGGCGAGCCACTCGTCGAGCTTCCACTCGTCGAGCAGGTCGGCTTCCCAATAGAAGAAGCGCTCCAACTCGCGGGCGAGATCGCCTGAGGGGGAATCGAGCGGCGGCGTCATCGCGGCGTCACGTCCGTCCGCCAGCCGCATCGGTGCGGCGCAGCGTCACAACGTGATCGTCGGCCGCGCGCTCGGCGCCGGCGTCCATGAGCGATGCCCAGCGCCGGTAGAAGGCGCGAATCTGCAACTCGAAGTCGGACTTCATCGGCGCGTCCGGACCCTGCAGCTCCTGCTCGTAGCCACGCGAATAATCCGACCAGGTCAGTTCACGGTGTGCCGCAAATCCGCGCTGGCAGCCTTCGAGCGCCTCGATGTCGTCGGGCGTGGCGAAGCCGCCGGGGCCGAGGAAGGTGTTGAAGCTCTGCAGCCGGCGGGCGCGCGCCTCGGCGGATTCGCCGATCGGCGCCAGCGCCCATTGGGTGATTTCCATATAGTCGGCGGAGATCGGATTGGCCTGGCGCAGCACGGTCGCCATGATGTCGTTGATCAGCAGGTTGGGAAAGACGCAGAGGTTGCGGTCGGTGTCGGCGATGAGCTGCGCCCGCTCCGCCCCCACCCGCTTCACCAGATCGGCACGCACGCCGACCAGACGCTCGCGCTCGGCCTCGCCCCACGACGGCTCCCAGCGCGCCACCGGACGGCCCCAGCCGGCGCGGAATTTCACCACCGCGTGGCCGTTGCCGAGGTCAAAGCCCCGGCCGCTCACGCCGCTCGACAGGTCGGTGCCGAAATCCTTGAGGAACTTGAAGTAGGTCTTGTGTAGCGGCACCGTGTGGTAGAAGTCGATGCTGTTTTCCACCAGCAGCTTCCAGTTGGCGCGCGCGCAATAGAGCTGCGTGCCGGCGATCACCTCCATGCCGTGTTCGCCCTGATCGGCGACCGCGTCCAGATACTCCTTGGCACCCGCCAAGTAATCCCCGAGCGACGGCGCGTTGCGGTTGCAGCTGATGAAGACAAAGCCGCGATAGGAGGACTGCCGCGGCACCGGCTCGAGACTGAATTCGCCGGCATCGAACGAGCCGCTATAGGCATCGGCGCCGGGCAGGTCGAGGATCTCGCCCGTGTTCTTGAACGACCAGGAGTGATAGAGGCAGTGGAAGGCCTTGGCGTTGCCGTGGGACGCGCGGCACACCATGGCGCCGCGGTGCGGGCAGGAATTGATCAGCGCGCGCGCCGTGCCGTCGTCGCCGCGGCAGAAGATCAGCGGCCGGCCGGCCAGCGTGCGGGTCAGGAAATCGCCGGGTTGCGGGATTTCCGATTCGTGGCCAAGATAGAGCCAACACGCGTCGAAAATCCGACGCTGCTCCTGCTCGAAGATCTCCTGGGAGGTCATGGCCATGCGGTTGACCCGGAAAATCCGGCCAGCCGGGTCATCATTGACCAGGGCGCCCACGCCGTCCGCCGTTCGCCTGTCCGAAGATCCAGTCATGCTCGACGCTTCCTGCCTGCCAGGGGAGATTGCCGCCCGATAACCCGTACCAAGCCCATACCAGTAGGCGCTCGGCCATCGGCAAGCTTAGCCCTGCCCGGCCGCGCCGGGCCAGAGCAAATGAGTCAACAATCCTAACCGGAAGAAAACATGGGGAATATCCAACTGACCGTCGCGCTGAGCGACTACGACCACTTCCGCGACTTCACCTCCGGCAAGATCAAGGCCGAAGGCATCGACATCACCCATATCGACCTGCCGGTGGAGGAGATTTTCTCCCGCTTCACCCGGTTCCGCGAGTGGCACGTCTCGGAAATGTCGCTGGCGCGCTATGTCTCGCTGATTTCGCAAGGCGACACGGGCATCACCGGCATCCCCGTATTTCCCAGCCGCTTCTTCCGCCAGCACGCGATCTACGTGGCGCGCGACCGGCCGATCGAGCGGCCGCAGGATCTGGCGGGCAAAAAGGTCGGTATTCCCGAGTGGGTGCAGACCGCGCTAGTCTGGGTGCGCGCCTATTTGGTGCATCAGGCCGGCGTGCCGCTGACCGAGATCGACTGGTACCAGTCGGGTGTCAACGTGGCCGGCCATGTGGACGAGGTGAAGGCGCAGATGCCGAAGGGCATCCGCTACACCCCGGCGCGCGACCGCTCGCTCACCGACCAACTGCTTGCCGGCGACATCGACGCGATCATCAGCGCGCGGCCGCCGCGCCTGCTCGAGGAAGGCGATCCGCGCATCCGCCGCATGTTCACGGATTTCCGCCCGGTCGAGGAAGCCTACTGGCAGGAAACCGGCATCTTCCCGATCATGCACACCATCGCGCTGCGCAAGGACATCGTCGACCAGTATCCGTGGATCGGGCCCAACCTGTTCCGCGCCTTCGAGGAGGCCAAGCGGCGCAGCCAGGTGCGCGCGCTCGACGGCAATATCTGCCGCTTCCCGATTCCCTGGACCTTCGATTACGCGGAAAAGTCGCGCCGGATGTTCGGCAACGATTTCTGGCCCTACGGCCTGGAGCCCAACCGCAAGACGCTCGAGGCCTTCGTGCAGTATTGCCATGAGCAGGGCGTCGCCCACCGCAAGCTCGCGGTCGAAGAGCTCTATCCGGAATCGGTGCGCAGCCTTTACGACGTGTGAGTTCGGATCGGTGAGTTCGTGACATGGCGCTCAAGCAGAACCGCGAGATCGCACCATGACCGAGATCTATGTCGATGGCGATGCATGCCCCGTGCGTGAGGAGGTCTATCGCGTCGCCGACCGTCTCGGCCTCAAGGTGTTCGTGGTGTCCAACGGCTCGCGGCCGATTCTGCCGCCGCGCAATCCGCTGGTCCAGATGGTTACCGTGGCCGATGGCGCGGACGCCGCCGACGACTGGATCGCCGAACGCATCGACGGCGCCGATGTCTGCGTCACGGCGGATATTCCGCTCGCCTCGCGCTGCCTCGCCAAAGGGGCCCGTGCCCTGTCGCCGGCCGGCAAGCTGTGGACGCCCGACAACATCGGCAGCGCCCTGGCCGGACGCGAACTGTCGCGCCATCTGCGCGAACTCGGCCACACCGGCGGCGGACCGCCGCCGTTCGGCAAGGCCGACCGCTCACGCTTCCTCAACGCGCTGGATACGATCGTTCAGGCAGCCCTGCGTCAGGGCAGCCGGTGAATCAGCTGACGTCGGCGACCTCGTCATCGAGGAACGCGCCGGACTGGCGCCGCCACAATCGGGCGTAGACGCCGTTGCGGGCGAGCAGGGCGGCATGGGTGCCTTCCTCGACGATGCGGCCGCGGTCGATCACCAGCAGGCGGTCCATGCGCGCGATGGTCGACAGGCGGTGCGCGATCGCGATCACCGTCTTGCCCTCCATCAGCCCGGCGAGCTGTTCCTGGATCGCGGCTTCGGCTTCCGAATCCAGCGCCGACGTGGCTTCGTCGAGAATCAGAATCGGCGCGTCCTTGAGGATGACGCGCGCCAGGGCGACGCGCTGGCGCTGGCCACCCGACAGCTTGACGCCGCGCTCGCCGACCTGGGCGTCATAGCCGTACCGGCCGCGCCAGTCCTGCAGCTCGGCGATGAACTCGTCGGCATGGGCTTGGCGGGCGGCGGCCTCGATCTCCGCGTCGCTCGCTTCCGGCTTGCCGTAGCGGATGTTCTCGCGCACCGAGCGATGCAGCAGCGAGGTGTCCTGGGTCACCATGGCGATCTGGGCGCGCAGGCTTTCCTGGGTGACCCCCGCGATATCCTGGCCGTCGATCAGGATGCGTCCCTGCTCCGGCTCGAAGAACCGCAGCAGCAGATTGACGAGCGTCGACTTGCCGGCGCCGGACGGGCCCACCAGGCCCACGCGTTCGCCGGGCCGGATATGCACATCGAGGTCATGCAGCACGCCACTGTCACGGCCATAACCAAAAGACACGTCGTCGAAGCGGATGTCGCCGCGCGAAACCACCAGTGGCGGGGCATTCGGCGCATCGGTCAGCATGTGCGGCACGGCGATCGAGCCGGTGCCTTCCTGCACCACGCCGATATTCTCGAAGATCGAGGTGATGTGCTGCGCCACCCAGCCGGCAATATTGACGATCTGCCAGGTCAGCGGCAACGCCATGGCAATGGCGCCCGGCGAAATTTTGCCGCTGAGCCATAGCATGATCGCGACGCTGGCGGTCGAGACGACGAGCATCGCGTTCATCGTGATGAGAAGGAAGGAGAACAGCGTCACCTTGCGCTGCTGCTGCCGGAAGGCTTCCGTGTGGTCGTCCATTGCCTCGCGCACATAGGCATCCTCGTCGCGCGCGCGGGCGAACAGCTTCACGGTGAGGATGTTGGTGTAGCTATCGACGATGCGGCCGCTGACCAGGGAGCGCGCGCCGGACACTTTTTTCGACAGGTCGCGCAGGCGCGGCACGAAACGGCGCAGAAGAATGGTATAGGCCACGGCCCAGATGACGAGCGGCGCCGCCAGCCGGAAATCCACCGAAGCGAGCAATCCCAGCGCGCTGGTGCCGTAGACGACGATGTACCAGACGGCGTTGATCGTCAGGACCACGCTCTCGCGCAGCGCCGAGCCGGTCTGCAGCACCCGATTGGCGATACGTCCGGCAAAATCGTTCTGGAAGAACGACCAACTCTGGCGCACCACATGCCAATGGCTCTGCCAGCGGATCAGGTTCGTCACGTTGACGACGATGGCCTGGTTGGTGATCAGGTTCTGAGCGAGCAGCGCCAGCGGCCGGACCGCCAACATTACGGCGGCCATGCCAGCGAGCTGCCACGCCGCATCGGGCCAGACAGCCGATGGGTCGTGGCTGGTGACCAAAGTGACCAGGTGGCCGATGAACAGCGGAACCAGCGAATCCGACAGCGCGACCGCGAGCCCGGCGACGAACAACGCCACGAACAAACCCTTGGCCTGACGCACGAAGTGCCAGTAGAAGCGCCATAGTCCTTGGGGCGGCGGTGCGGCGGGCGCCGATGCGGTCGGCACCACCAGATTTTCGAAAAAGCGGAACATGCCGGGTGTTCTACACCCGCCGGGACAGCCATGCCACTGGTCAGCCGAACCGTTCGCGGCCAACCTGCCGCGCGGGTTCGCCGTCTGCGATAGTCCTTAGAGTGCTAGGCTTTCTTCGCGAGCCGCGCCTGCTGGCCGAAGGAAGCGAGCGCCTGGGAGCCTTGCGGCAAAGCCACCTCACCGCGCGCCATGCGTTCCCTGAGATAGGTGAAGCTTTGCGCGGTCTGGGCAAAGAGATGCTCGCCCGCGATCAACGCCGGACGAGTCGCCTGTCCCGGTTTCACGAAGCGGGCCATGGGCGCGACCCGGGTGTGACAGCGGGAAGGAGCTGGGCCCCTGGAGCCAACGCGCCATGGTGGCCTCGTCGCGCCGCCCATCCGGCCAGACGATCCGGGCCCGGCGCCACGGACCGGCCAGCGCTGCTATCTCCGGCGCTGCCCTTGCCATTCAAATCTGCCGAACCGGATGGCGATTTGCCTCTAAAAACAGCACGTTTGCCTCTGCCGCGAAAAAAGACCGTGGATCGCGTGCCCTTGCCCGATCCGACGTCTTTGCCGTGCACTCGTCGTGCCGCGCGGCCCGGCGTCTCGGAATATTTCTGACTTGGCGATCTCCTTGCGGATGCGCAGGCAACCGCCGCAGAGGCCGGAGTCCTTGTCGGTCTCGCACGCGTCGGTGCAAGGGCCTTCCGCCTTCTTACTCATTCCGAATCGATCGAATGCGGTGGCTAAACGGCGCCGCTGGCCGAACCCTTTGCCGCGGCGAGCTGTTCGAGCGCACGTTGGCGCGCCTCGCTGCGATCCCGATCGGGCACGTGAATCAGCCCGGCGACGCGGCGCAGGAGCATGTCCTCGTAGGGGTCGAGGACGCCATCGGCATAGGCGACCTTCCACAGCATTTCGATGATGTGGGTGCGCTGATCATGCGTGATGCGCGCGCAGATCTCGCGCGTGAAGGGAAACATCTGGCTCGAGTGGTGCACGGCGTGCTCGGCCTGTTCGACCAGACGATGGACCGCGACCGGGGCGAGCTTGAACTTCTCGGCGAGCAGATGCTCGATGGTGGCGCGCTCGGCTGCGTCAAAATCATTGTCCATGCGGGCCGCCTCGATCAGCAGCGCCGCCACGGACAGCTCGAGATCGTCGGCTTTGGCACTGGCCTTGTCCAGCACGGGCGCGGCACGGCCGCTGAGAAAGTCGAGCACGCGGGTGATCATGCAAACTCCGGGGTCGGGTCCGGCCAAGGGATGGCTGAATAGACGGTACTTAGGCGCTCATGCCGGATTTTCCATCGCCGAAACGGTCTGCACGACGTCGAACAGCTCGAGTTCCGGATGGGATATGGTCAGCGGCTTGCCTTCGCCGGCATGGCGATGGGCGGCGCGGAACGCTTCCGAGCGCGTCCAGTCCTCGAACGCGGCGCGCGATTGCCACACCGTATGGGAGGCATAGAGCACATGATCCTCCCGTTCGGGGCCTTTCAGCAGGTGAAACTCGGCGAAACCCGGCACGCTGCGCAGGTGGCTGTCCCGCTCGCGCCAGCGGGTCTCGAAGGCGGCCTCTTCGCCCTTCTTCACCTTGAAACGGTTCATCGCGATCAACATCGCCACCTCCTGTCGTAAACGGCCCCATCCCTAGCATGGAACGAAGCGGCGCACCCTTGGTTCTAGCTCCGTATCAACCACGGGAGACCGACATGGCCGACCAGTTCATGCGCATCACATGGGGCAAGATCAAGCCGGGTCAATGGCAGGGTTACGAGGAAGCCTACAAGAAAGGCACCGCCCTGACCCGCGATGCCAAGGGCCTGAAAGGGCGCTGGCTGGTCCAGGACCTGGATGACCCGGACGCGGGCTATTCCCTCACACTGTGGGACAGCGAACAGGACATGCGGAACTACCGCAACAACCCGGTATTCAAGGAGAAAATCCTGCCCCTGGTGCAGCCGTTCTTCGTCGATCAATACCAGACGCGATTCTGCCGGGTGAAGATGACCGACAAAGGCTAGCGGGTCGCGCGCGCCGCGTCGGTTTTCCACTGGGCTTTGATGACGGCCTTGAGGCGGCGGTCGGCCTTCACCATCAACTCCCGCCGCAGCGCGTCACCGTGGGAGAATGGCCCTTCCCTGTGCACCACCGCCCAGGGGCCGCGGCCGCGGGTAAACCGCGCGCCGCAGTCGTCGTTGTGCTGGACGCAGCGCGCGTCCACGTCCTTGGCGATCCCGGTGTAGAGAATGCCGGCGCGATTGCGGATGACATAGACGAAGTAGGACACGACCGTCGGCATGGCAGAGGCGGCCCGCTCAGTAGTGGGGTGGCGGCTGGTCATCCTGTGGCGAGGGCTGCCAGACTGCGGCGTCCTGCAGGCGCTGGGTGAGTTGGTCGATCTTCCGATCGAGCGCCACGATGGTGCGGGCCTGCTCGGCCACCACGGCCGACAGCTCCTCGACCGTGCGTTCGGCGAAGGTCAGGCGATGTTCGAGTTCGACCACGCGGTCTTCTAGGCTGGCGCTCATCGGGGCTCCCGCTATCCAAGGAATGGAATAAGCGCGCCGATCGGTCGCGACAAGCCCGAAAGTGGCGATCGCATCAACTCGTTGACGGCGCTGGCGGCAATTGCTCGAGCCGCACGCGCGCGACCCCGTTCTCGATAATGCCGAGGTCGCGCGCGGCGCGCGCGGAAAGATCGATGATACGGCCCGCCACATAGGGACCACGGTCATTGATCCGGACAGTCACCGACCGGTTGTTGGAAAGGTTTGTGACCTTCACGATCGTGCCGAACGGCAAGGTGCGGTGCGCGGCGGTCAGGGCTTCCATGTCGAATTTCTCGCCGTTCGCCGTGGTCCTGCCATGATGGGATTTGCCGTACCAGGATGCCACGCCGGTCTGGGTGAAGACCGCGCGGTCCGGGGCGGGCGGGGGTTGCGGCGTCTGCGCGCAGGCCGATAAGAATACGATGACCATCACAGCCAGGATTTTGTCGAGCCGCAGCGTCATTCTTGTTCTCCGCCGATTTCTAGACGCAAACGCTCGATTGTCGCGGAACGTTCGCCGCAGGGATCGATATGCGCAGTCATGCCGCAAGGATGGCAAAAGACAGGAAGGAAAAGATTAAAGCCAGCGACAAAGCTGGAATACTTACAATCCGAGCCGATCACGAGGTCGTGCGGGTGGCGCGGCTGCGTGTGAGTTTTTTGAGAAATCCGTCTCATTCCCCATCACAGGGCGTTTGACAACGCGGGCCGTCGCGACGAAGAATGCTCCCTATCCGAAAATTATGAAATTCGAAAAAATCCTGCGGAGGAGTCAAACCATGCTGCGCGCCGCCCATCTTACAACACCCCTCGCTGCCGCGATCGCGGTCTTGTCGGCGCTCTGCGCCACCCCGGCGACGGCAGCGGACAGCGGGTTCTACCAGGGCAAGCGGCTGACCCTCTACATCGGCACCGGGCCGGGCAATGCCTATGACATCTACGGCCGCCTGCTGTCGCGTCATTTCGGCAAGCACGTCGCCGGTCAGCCGCTCATGGTGGTGCAGAACCGGCCGGGCGCCGGCGGCCTGCAACTCGCCAACGAGCTGTATAACACCCTGCCATCCGACGGCACCGTGATCGGTATGCTGGCCTTCGGCCTGCATATCCAACAGACCCTGGGGGAGCCGGGCATCAAGTTCGTCTCCAACGATTTCCATTGGATCGGCCGGCTCGCCGATGCCGATCCCCTGGTCGTCGTCCGCACGGATTCGCCGGCCAAGACGGTCGAGGAGGCGAAGATCCGCGAGGTCGTGGTCGGCGTGCCGGGTGTCGCCTCCGCGGCGGTGCTCAGCCTGTTCGCGCTGAACAACCTGCAAGGCACCAAGTTCAAGCTGATCTCCGGTTACCAGAGCGGAGGCGAGATCAAAACCGCCCTCGAGCGCGGCGAGGTGCATGGCACCATGAGCGTGCTGTGGACGACCGACCGGCAGTGGATCGAGCAGAACAAGCTGCATGTGCTGTTCCGCATGAGCCCGAAGCCTTACGAAGGGTTGGACGGCGTGCCAGCCCTGGTCGACCTGGCCCGCAACGACGACGAGCGCCGCCTGCTCGGCCTGTTCTCCTCTTACACCCAGGTCGGCATGTCGTTCGCCGCACCGCCCAAGGTGCCGCAGGACCGGGTTGCCGAGCTGCGCAGCGCTTTTGTGAAGATGATCGCCGATCCGGAGCTGATTTCGGAAGCCAAGAAGATGAACCTGACGCTCGATCCCTTCACCGGCGAGCAGAAGCACATCGCCGAGGCGACGGACCTTCCGGGCGCACTGCGCGAGCGCGCCATCGCCGCCGCGCGCGGCAATGCCACGTCCAAGGCGGGCAAGTAGGGCCCTCGCCGGCGCTTGGGTGCGTCGCCGGCTATGGTAGGGTTCTGCGCAATCGTTCGGCCAAAGGCTGTATGATGGCGTGGCGACGGCATGGACGTGGCTCATGATAAGCGTGCCAGATCTGCTGAGGCTGATCGTCAAGCTCTTCATCGTGCTCGCCGTCGCCTATGTCATCGTCATAGGCGTGATATGGGCCGCGCAAACCTGGCTCATTTTTCCGACCTATCTGGTCCCGGCGACAGGTTCTCCTTTGCCGCCCGGCGCCGAACGGCTCGAAGTCGCAACGCCGGACGGCAATCGGCTCAGTGGCGTGCGCATCCCCTCGGCGCGTCAGACGAATGGCGGCAAGCTGCTGGTGATCGGATTCGGCGGCAATGCCTGGCACGGTGACAGTGTCGCGCTCTATCTGCATGAACTGTTTCCGGCCGCCGAGGTGATCGCCTTCCAGTTTCGCGGCTACACGCCGAGCACCGGACGGCCGAGCGCGGAAGCGCTGCTCGGCGATGCGGCGCTCATCCACGATCGGGTTCTCGCCGCGAGCGGCCCGGCGCGGGTCATCGTGGTCGGGTTCAGCATCGGCGGCGGCGTGGCGGCCTATCTCGCGAGCGAGCGGCAGTTGGCGGGGCTCATCATGGTCACGCCGTTCGATTCCTTGGAGGCGGTGGCGAGCGACCAATACCCTTGGGCACCGGTCAGCCTGCTTTTGCGCCACCGTATGCCAAGCGTGGATTTCGTACGGAACGGCACGGTGCCGACCGCGGTGATTGCCGCGGAGCGCGATACGATCGTGCCGCCGCGCCGCACCGACGGCTTGCGGCGCGCGGTCCCGAATCTGGTGTTCGATCGCACGATCGGTGGGACGGGCCACAACGACATTTATCATCATCCCGAATTCCGCAAAGCAATGTCCGAGGCTTTCGCCCTCCTCGCCGAGAAGAACGCATCGGCTGCGGTTCAATAATCCCTGTTCTGCCCGGCACGAATTTGAGGGAAAATGGTCGGATAAAAGCCGAAACCGGCGATTCGGGAGGCAGGACCATGGCGGACAGTCCGAACACGCGCGAACTCATCGACCCCTATCTCGACTGGTCGGCCGCCGAAGGCGTGCCGGTCATCGAGGGCTATGGCGTCGATCTGCTGGCAGCCGAAACCAAGCCATGGGCGCGCTTCGGGCTCGACGGCGCGATCGTTCATCTCAAGGCGCGCGGCGATTTCGTCACGCTGTTCGTGCAGGACCTCAAGCCGGGCGGCGCCTCGGCGCCGGTGCGCCACATGTACGAGCAGCTCGTCTATGTGCTGAGCGGCCATGGCTCGACCCAGCTCGAAACCGACGACGGGCGCAAGATCACCTTCGAATGGGGACCGCACAGCCTGTTCGCCTTGCCGCTCAACATGCGCTATCGCCTGTTCAATGGCTCGGGCCGGGAGCACGCGCGGATCGCGGTGTGCAACACCTTTCCGCTGGTGCTCAATTGCTTCATGAACGAGCGCTTCGTCTTCGAGTGTCCGTTCGAATTCCCCGAGCGCATGGGCCGGCAGGGCTGGTTCGACGGCGAAGGTGTCGAGATCAATTTTCAGCGCGGCCCCACGCTGTGGGAGACCAACTTCGTGCCCGACCTGACGAGCTTCAAGCTGAAGCCCTACGGCATCCGCGGTCCCGGCAGCAGCAATATCCAGTTCGTGCTCGGCAACGGCATCATGAAGGCGCATGTCTCGGCCATGCCGGTCGGCACCTACAAGAACGCCCATCGCCACGGCCCGGATTTCTTCATCTTCAACGTCACCGGCTCAGGCTATTCGCTGATGTGGTACGAGGGCGAGAGCGACTTCCAGCGCATCGACTGGCGCCACGGCGTCGTCTTCTCGCCGCCCGAGATGATGTATCACCAGCATTTCAACACCGGCCTCGATCCGGCGCGCTATCTCGCCATGAATCTCGGCAACCGGCGCTATCCATTCACGGGCGAGCGCAAGAAGCAGGCCAAGACCATCGGCATGAGCGAGCAGGATGGCGGCCGGCAGATCACCTACAAGGACCAGGACCCCCGCATCCACCGGCTCTACCTCGAGGAGTTGGCGAAGAACGGCGTCCCTTGCCGGATGAGCGAGTTCATGGACGAATCCGTGCTGCTCGACCGCATGGCCCAGACGGTCTAGCCGCGGCAGCGAAAGGCGCTTGGACCTCGTGCAGGGCGGGACCGCCAGAGTTCCTCGACGAACAGGGGTGGTCCGCCGAAGCCATTGCGGCGCGCCGGTCCGGTCACTATCATTGGCGTCAATCCACAGCAAACAGCGCGACCGCCGCAGGCGGCACGATCCAAGACGCGGGAGGATGCATGCGCGGACCCCATGATGTCGGCGGGCTGAAGGCCGGACCCATCGACACGGCGCCTCACGAGATGTCTCGGTTTGAAAAAGAAATCGACGCGCTGAGCCTGCTGCTCGGCGACAGCAAGCGCCACATCAAAGTCACCGACCAGAACCGCTACAACATCGAATCGCTCGGCCACGAGGCCTATCATACGCTCACCTACTACGAGCGCTGGACGGCGGCGATGTGCAAGCTCCTGGTCGAGAAAAATGTGCTGACGCTCGACGAGATCGACGCCAAGGTCCGCGAGCTCCGGGCCAAGGGCAAAAATCCGACAAACTAAATCTCTGCCGCATCTCCGCTACCGCGGCCTTACGGAAGGACACGACCATGGACGATACGCGCCATCACGATCGCGGCGATGATCACGACCATGACGACGGCGCGGCTCATGCGCCGGCGGCCAAGGACGAGAAAATTCACACCTACCACCAGTTCCTCGGCCTCGCCATGAAGGAGCTCCTGATCGAGAAGGGCGTCGTCACGGCCGAGGAGATCCGTCAGGCCATCGAAGCGCGCGACGCGATGACGCCGGCCATGGGCGCCAAGGTGGTGGCGAAGGCCTGGACCGATCCGGCCTTCAAGGCGCGGCTGCTCAAGGACGGCGTCGCCGGCGTCAAGGAAGCGGGGCTCGATCCGGGCGCCACGAACCTGATCGTGGTGGAGAACACGCCGAAGGTGCACAACGTGGTGGTCTGCACCCTCTGCTCCTGCTACCCGCGCTCCATCCTGGGTCTGCCGCCGTCCTGGTACAAGAGCATCGAATACCGCTCGCGCGTGGTGCGCGAGCCACGCGTCGTGCTGCGCGAATTCGGCACCGAGCTGCCCGACAACGTCGACATCCAGGTGCATGATTCGACCGCCGACATGCGCTACCTGGTGCTGCCCATGCGGCCGGCGGGCACCGAAGCTATGAGCGCGGAGCAGCTCGCCGGCATCGTCACCCGCGACTGCATGGTCGGCGTCGCGGTGCCCAAGACGAAATAGGCCATTGCGTTCGAATCGCGGCTCATAGTGGCGGTACAATAAAAAACGGCGCGGCCTCAGGCTGCGCCGTTTTTATTTGCCTGACGTCGAGCTTACTCTGCCGCCGCCTGCATCGCCTTGCGCTTGGCGTCGGTTGCGGCGTTGGCCCGCTGCACGGCCGGGCGCGCCTCGATCGCCGCCATCCAATGCTGGATGTTGGGATAGACGGCGATGTCGATCCCCTGCTTCTTGTAATTCTGCAGCCAGGGATAGGTCGCCATATCGGCGATGGAATAGTCGCCGGCGAGATAGTCGGCTTCGGCAAGCCGGCGGTCGACCACGCCATAGATCCGGGCGGCCTCCTTGTCGAACCGCTCCTTGGCGTAATTGGATTCGTCCGGATACTTGCCATGGAAATGGTTGACCTGGCCCAACGTCGGCCCGACATGGGCCATCTGGAAGAACAGCCATTGCAGCACGCTCATCTCCCCGGCCATGTCGGCGGGCAGGAAGCGGCCGGATTTTCGCGCCAGATAGATCAGGATGGCGCCCGATTCGAAGACCGAGAGAGGCTTTCCGCCCGCGCCGTCCGTATCGACGATGACGGGGATCTTGTGGTTCGGGCTGATCTTGAGGAAGTCGGGCGCGAACTGCTCCCGCTTGCTGATGTTGATCCAGTGTATGCGGTAGTCGAGGCCGCTCTCTTCCAGCATGATCGGGATCTTGCGGCCGTTCGCTGTCGTCCAGGTATAGAGCTCGATCACGCGCGTCTCCCCAACGGATGCCGATGTGGGCTTGCGGTTGCGAGATTAAATCCTCTCACCTATGCTGACAATGACATCGGAGAAGGTTTTCTGCCATAACGCGGGCATATATCGAAGTCACAAAGCACCCGCGGCAGGACAACCGGAGGTTTCGGCCATGACCACCCTCACCAAACTGACCGTGACACCGCTGTCGCCCGTGCTCGGCGCGGAAATCTCGGGCGTCGATCTGCGCCGCGGTCTCACGCCGGACGAGGTCGAGCAGATGCGTGCCGCATGGCAGAAGCATATCGTGCTGGTGATCCGCGGCCAGGACCTGACGCTGGACCAGCAGAAAAAATTCGCCGCGAACTTCGGCGAGCTCGGCGAGCGCAAGCGGGCCAAGTCCGCGCTCCGCAAGAAGGTCGAAGGGATCTATCAGACCGACCCCCATACCCTCCTGGTGAGCAACATCAAGGTGGACGGCAAGCCGATCGGCGCCTTCGGCGAGGGCGAGATGTGGTTCCACATCGATTCCGGCTATGCCGAAAAGCCCTACAAATACACCTTCCTCTATGGGCTCGAGCTGCCCTCGACCGGCGGCAACACGCGGTTCGTGAACATGTATACCGCCTACGAAAAGCTCCCCGATGAGATCAAGCGCAAGATCGCGGGGCGCAAGGCGCTGCATGTCCACGAATACAAGCGCGCCGAGCGGGTGGATACCTCGGCCGACGTGAGCGACGCGCCGCACTGGTCCCACCCGATCGTGATCACCCACCCTGAAACCGGCCGCAAATCGCTGTTCGTCGATCGGCTGATGACCTTCCGCGTCGAAGGCATGAGCCACGCCGAGAGCGAGGATCTTTTGAATCTTCTGTTCGACCACTCGGAAAATCCGGCGTTCATCTACGAGCACGAATGGCGGCTCAAGGACCTCATCATGTGGGACAACCGTTGCACGATCCACGGCCGCACCTGGTTTCCCGAGAACGAGGACCGTCTGCTGCGCCGCTGCACGGTCGAAGGCGGACCGCTGTCCGAATAGCCGCGATGGGTCTTTCGCGGCGCCGCTCAGTGGATGGCGAGCGAAGGCTCCGCAATCTCGAACGGCACCTGGGTCGGGCCTTCGCCCTGATAGGTGGAGTTGGTTTCCGGCTTGTAGCGGCCCTGCAGCACCTTGCCGACCAGCCGCTCGGACCGCACGATGACGGCGACCGAGCGCGCCTGGCTGCCGTTCTCCGAATGGATGGCATAGGGCGGCACGAGATCGACAACCCCGCGCTTTCCCCGCGTCACGCTTTCGCGGGCGATTTCGCAATAGCCCTCCTTGGACCCGTCGTCGAGCCGGCGATAGCGCGCGAGATCTTCTTCGCCGTCGAGCAAGCCGTAGGCGGTCCAGGCATGGGCATGATCGTGAATGCCGCCCTGGCGGCCTGCCGTGCGCACCACCGCATTGACCACGAACCCATGGTCCGGATCCTCGTAGAGCAGCAGGTTCTTATGTCCTTCGGTCGAAGGCCATTTCTTCGAATGGGCGAGGATGGTGTCGTCCTTCACCAGCCGTTCCAGGAGGATACGCGCTTCGGCCATGGCCGCCTTGTCGTCCTTGGCATCCGCGAAGGCGCGACGCAGTCCGTCGATGAAAGTCTGAAAAGCGGGCAGTCGTTGACTCGCCATCGTGGGGCTCCCGAACAATCTCGTTCTGCAATCGATTGCGGCCATTAAACCGCAGAGTCCGCGTGATTCCAATGCGCGTGGAGTTTGAACCCTAAGCATTTACGCTGCGGGACGCAAAGTGGCGCGGCTTTGCCCGGTTGACGCTGGCCAGGGTATGATCTCTACTTTTGCGAACACAGCACGGGATCGTCATGAATATCGTCTCCCCGCGGCCGAACGCCCCGAAGCTCCCGACCAATCTACAGCCGCTGTTCGATGCGGAATTCCCGGTTTTTTCCGGCCCCGAGATGGCGCGCCGGCGCGCCGCCCTGACGGAGATCATGACCAAGGCCGGCGCCAGCCACGTCCTGCTCTCGGGCGGCGACCGCAAGGGTTCGGCCATGCAATGGCTCACAGGCTGGCCGCCGGGCGGCGGGCATTTCTGCGTCTTCACGCCGGGCGAGCAGGACGCGATCTGGGTGAAGAATCCGAACAATGCGCCGCTCGCGAAAATTTTCGCATCCGAGGCGAAGGTGTCGTGGGGTCCCGAGGGCAGCCTGACCCTCGCGATCGCGGAACTGACGCGGCGCGGCGCCAAAGGGAAAACGGTGGGTATCATCGGCTCCTACGGCCATTCGCTGCATGAGAAACTCACAGAAGCCGGATTCGAGCCGGCCGATCTCGGACGCGCCTATACCCGGCTGCGCCTGGTGAAATCGCCGGAGGAATTGGATTGGCTGCGCATCGGCTGCGCGCTCACCGACAGGGCGGTCGAGGCATTGGGGCGCGAGGCGGCGCCCGGCATGACCGAGCATGAGCTCGGCGACATCATCGAGCGCGCCTATGTGCGCTGGGCCGGCATGACCCAGATCCATTACACCGGCGTCACCGCGATGGCCGCGCCCGATTGCTGCGTGCCGCGCCAATTGCCGATCAACCGCGTGGTGCAGAGGGGCGACGTGATGTTCACCGAGATCTCGGTGTCGTTCTGGTCCTACCCTGGCCAGGTGCAGCGCAGTTTCACCATCGCCGCCGATCCCACGCCGCTCTATCGCGAGCTGTATCAATGCGCCGAGGATACGTTCCACGGCATCCTCGAGGTGCTCAAGCCCGGCGCACGGCCCGATGACATTTTCGATGTCGCCTCGGGCATCGCCAAAGCCGGCTTCACCATTTGCGACGATCTGGTGCATGGCTATGGCGGCGGCGGCTATCTGCCGCCGGTGCTCGGCACGCGCGAGCGCCCATCCGGCCCGGTGCCGGATTTCACCTTCGCCGAGAACATGACGGTTGTGATTCAGCCTTCCGTCACGACGAAGGACGGCAAGGCCGGGCTGCAATGCGGTGAGATGGTGCGCATCACGGCGACCGGCGTCGAGCGCATGCACAAGGCAGCCTGGGGGTTCCGCCGCATCGGATAAACCGCGCCGGCCCTGTCATGAGGCTGGCCGCATGCATAACGGGGAGGATGGATGAGCCAGTATCGCAAGAGTGCTGTGCGTGTGTTGCTGACAGCCGGACTCGCGCCGAGAAGCGTAAACAGAATGTGGTGCCGCAGACCGGCGACTTCGTGCAAAAGATGATCGCTTCGATGTATGCCACGCCGCCCGAGGTGATCGAGCGAGTGAAGAAGGCGACCAGCGTCGCCAGCCGCGTGGGCGAGAAAAAGTAGGCGCTACTTTCCGCGCCTCACGGCGACGGGCCGCTTCGCGCGGCTTGCTGCCCGTGCTTTCGCTGACGCAGGCCCGACGCCTTTTCGGGATTTCGCCTGTGTGCGCGACGCGGTCTTTACCGGCTTCCGCTCGGCACGTTCGGGCGCGGCCTTCGGGAACGGCTGCGCGGTCGCCCGCCCGCTGCTGTCGATCCACACCCGTTCGGATGTCGCCTTGCGGCCCTCGATGCGGTCGAGCAGCCAGTCGGCGAGCATGGTGTTCTTGTCCTCGCCGGCTTCCACGCTCGGCGCGTCGCCCACGCCGTGGTTGGCGCCCTCGTAGATCACCAGCCGCTTGGGCGCGGTGATCCGCTCGAACAGCCGCTCGGTGTGTTCGATCGGCGAGAGCTGATCGTTCTCGCCGGCAATCGCCATGTAGGGGCACTGGATTTTGGGCGCCACGGGGCGCAGGTCGATCTTGCGGCAGAAGCGGTCGAACGCCGCCTCGTCGTCGTAGCCCGCCATGAACATGAAGCGCGCCTTGAACGTCGGCGAGGCCATGTTGAAGATGGTGTGGCAGCCGGGCTCCTGGCATACGCCGGTCACCGCGTAGCCGCGGATCTTGCCGCCGAGCGCCGCCGCCGCGACGGTGCCGAAATAGCTGCCGAAGCTTGAGCTGCGGATCACCAGCCGGTCCGCGTCGATCGCCGGATGGCGCGCCAGCCAGTCATGCACGGCGAGTCCGGCGTCGCCGAAATTGCTCTCGGTGAAATGGATGCCGCGGCCGATCGACTCCGCCTGGCCGGGTCCGTCGAGGGCGAGGACAGCGAGGCCGCGCGTCAGGAACCGGTCGCCATAGATCGCAACCATGTTCTCCTTGCTGCCGTCCATGCCGCCGATCGAGATGACGCAGGGGAACCTTTCGCCGGGCGCCGGCTTGCGCGGCAGGTGCAGATAGGCCGGCAGGCGTTTCTTGCCGAACGGGACCTCGACGCGCTCGACCGGATGGGGCGCGAATTTGATGAACTCGGCGTAGCAGGCGTTCATGCGCGCTTCGTATTCATGCAGCGTCGCGCAGTCCTCGAAGATCGGCCAGCAGGCCGAGGCCCACAGCAGGGCCGCGGCGATATAGCTTTCGCCGGCCGCCACAGTGCGGCCCTGCTCCTCGTAGGCGCGCGCCTTGGCCTCGCGCTTGCGCGCGGCGGCGGCGAATTCGCGGTGGAAGTCGTCGAATTTCTTGATCTTGCGCGCGGCGACGCGGAAGTCGGACACCGCCGCCTCGCCGCCCGGCTTGCTTTTGGAGGCGATGCGCGCCTGATCCCACTCGACGCCGACAGTGCGGATCACCGCATCGAGCACCCAGCGTTGCTGCTGCCACCGCGTGATGCGGCGTTCGACATAGAGACTCGCCATTTCCGGACCTTTCCCTGAAACCGGCGCTCTGCGCCTTGTCAATTCTGAGCGGAATGATAGGGGGCGCGCCGAAACCCGACAAGAGACCGGCACGGAATTCGTCAGACTTTATCCTCGACCGGCTTGCGCAGGTGGACCACCAGCGAGTCCCGCTTCGTCGCCGCCCACAGCGCGACCACAAGGCAGATGGCGGCGCCGACCGCGACGGGCATCTGTATGTCGAAATGTTCCGACAGCACGCCGATGAGCAACGCACCGAGTGCCGGTCCGCCGCGGAAGATCACGCCGTAAAGGCTCATGACCCGGCCGCGCATGGCGTCATCGACCGCGCTCTGGGTCAATGTCTGGGTGCCGATGCCGCTGGACGAGGTGGTCATGCCGAAGACGAACAGCAGCAGCAGACCGAGCCAGAACGACGGCACGAGCGCGAAAGCCAGGACACTGCCGCTCAGCACGATCAGGCTGCCGACCGCGGCCTTGACGAGCTTCGCGGTGTCGTTGCGCCGGACCATCGACGCGCTGCCCAGCATGGCGCCGAGCCCCACCGCCGAGGTCATCCAGGCCAGTCCCTCGGCCCCTCGCCCGTAAATGCCGTCGGCAAAGCTCGGCAGAAGTTCGGTGACGGGGCGGACGAGCACCGTCGCCGTTGCGAAGATCAGCAACAGCGGTCCGATGCCGGGATGGGCCGAGACGTAGCTGTAGCCAGCGGTAATCTGCGAGAAGAAGCCGCGTGGGCCCTTGTGCTCGCGCGTCTGCGGCGGAACATCGATCATCCACAGCGCCCAGATCAGCACGAAGTACGTGGCTGCATTGATGGCGAACGCGGCGGCGACGCCACCGGCGACGATGACCGCCCCCGCGATCGCGGGACCGACGAAGCGCGCCAGGTTGAACAGCACCGAGTTGATGGCGAGCGCGGCCGGCAGATCGGCGCGCGGAATCAGGCTGGGCACCAGGGACATGCGCGCCGGCTGGTTGACGGCGGCGAGCGCGCCGCGAACGGCGGAGAACGTCACGAGTAGAGCGATATCGATCCAACCGGTCCAGGTCAGCAGGAAGAGCGCCACCGACAGCAGCATCGCGCAGCACTGACTGCTCATGGAGATGCGCTTCGGGTCGCCGCGGTCCGCGATCACGCCGCCGATCGGGCTGAAGATGACCGCCGGGAACAACTCGGCGAAGGCGACGATGCCGAGCCAGAGGCCCGAATGGGTCAGCTCCCAGGTCAGCCAGGCGATGGCCACCCGCTGGGTCCAATTGCCGATCAGGGAAACGCCGTCGCCGATGGAATAATACAGGTAATTGCGGTGCGCCATCACCTGCATGAAGGTGCTGCCGCGCAAGGCGGCTCGGGCGCGGCCGGCGGGCGCGCCGCTTACAGGCTCATTGGTGTCCTTCATAACGCGGCTATGATGAAACGGCGGAACGGGTCAGGGCAATACAAAGGATACCATGCCAGCAGGAGTTGCTGCCGACCGGATCCCAGAACACCTGGGCATCCATGTGGGTATGGCCGTCGACGAAGCCCGGCGCCACCACATGGCCCTCGGCGTCGATCGTCTGCGCGGCGCGCTGCCCCTTGAGATCGCCGATCGCCGCGATGGTGTCGTCGGCAATGCCGACATCGGCGCGGAAGCCCGGCAGTCCCGTGCCGTCGACCACCGTGCCGCCCTTGATGACCAGATCGAATGACATGCCAACCTTCCCAGGTGCGGCGGGACGACGGCTTTGCGCGTGATTTTCCTGGATTGCAGGCCCGCGCGTGGTCGGTCCCTTGCGGACAGGCTACACATCCGCTCGCGCGGGGGCAATGAAGCTCGCGGGCGCGGCGCCTCAGGCCGCGCGCAACTCGATATAAACCTAAGAAATATAGCCCTTTTGGCGCCAGAACTTCTCAGCCGCCGGGTGGAGCGGCACGCCGAGCGGCGTGTCCTCCTCGTCGCGGCACATGCGCGCGACCGGCAGCGGCCCATCGCCCTGCCACGGGATGAGATGCTTGCGGGCGTCCAGTCCGGCGCAGATCTGGGTGATCAGCTTATCCGGCGCATCGGCATGGACGAAGATGGCCCAGCCGCTGAAGTCGAGCGTCGTGATGTCACGCGGCAGTTTCGGATAGGTCGATTTGCGCAGGATGCCGCGGCGGTAGCCGATGGCTTCCAGCTTGCGCAGGGTCGGCTCGGTGAAGGACAAGATCGTCATCCCGGCGTCGAGCGCATCATCGATCCAATTGTGCACCGCTTCATCGAACAGGGCATCGACCTCGCCGCTCTTGACCAGGGCGACACGGTCGCCGCGCGCACTCAGCGCGTAGCGGAATTCGCCGCCCCACGAGGCCACGTCGCGCATCGAGAAGCCGGATGTCTCGGCGACGTCGTTCAGGATCATATGCAGGCAATGGTCGCGTTGGCTGCGCCCGGCCATGCGCAGCGGATAGCGCGTCTTGCCGATGTCCTCGAAATTGACCAGGCCGGTCTCGGATTTGACGGCGAACATATATTGGTCGAGCGACGGAACGACGGCGATAGCGCGCACAGGCTGCGGAATCTTGAAGGGGCCGCGGCCGCGGTGGGCGAGCGTCAGGATGGCGGATGGATTGGTGAAGGCCATGGTGGCTCGTCCGGAGACCACTTCGTCGACCGCCTCGATCGTGCTCAAGCCGGACAGGCAGACCGGCCAGTCCTCGCCGTGATCCCGCAGCAGCACTTTCGCCTGGTGCCGCGGCTGATCCGCGGCGACCAGTTCCGCCGCGATCTCCAGGACGACACGCGAGCGGATGGTCGGAGCATGCACAGGCTCCGTGGTTTCGTGTTTGTCCGGCATCGAAGTCCCCCTGAAGGTTATTTCGTTTTTTTGCTGGCGCCTTCCCGCTCGAACGTCATGCGGTGGCCCCAGGTGTGGTCATAGTCGCGGTGCGCGGCGTCGGGCAGGAACTGTTCCTCCAGGGTGCGAATGCTGTCGGCGCCGAGCAGCCGCTTCTGGTCGATCATGCCCCACTTGCTGTTCTTGGCCTGGGCCGAGCGTTCGGCCAAAGCGACCGGACCGCGCTCGCGGAAATCGTTGAGCAGCTGCCAAATGGCCTGGATGGCGTAGGTCGAGGTGAAGGTCGGGTAGAGGGCGATGCGCACGCCCATGGCCTCGTATTCGGCCGGCGTCGGCGCCGTGCCTTCGCCACCCCAGATCGTCAGCACCGGCCCGGGGATTTCGGCGCAGGCGCGGCGCACCTGCTCGCGGTCCTGCACCGAATTCAGCCAGACGAAATCGACGCCGCCGTCCCGCAGATAGGCCGTGCAGCGCGCCACCGCCTCGGCGAAGCTGCCGCCCTCGGCGCCGAGCAGGTCGCAGCGCGCGCAGATGACGAACTCCGGATCGATCTCGTTGCGCGCCGCGACCGCCGCGCGGTACTTGCCGACCGCTTCGTCGATACCGATGCAGCGCCGGCCCGCCACGGTGCCGGATTTCTTCGGTGCCTCCTGGTCCTCGATCTGCAGTGCCGCGGCACCCGTGCGCACGATCTCCTGCACCGCGTAATAGACGTTCACCGCGTTGCCGAAGCCGGTGTCCGCGTCGACGAACATGGGAATATCGGTGCGCGCCGCCACCACGCGCGCATGGTCCGCGACTTCCTTGAGTCCGACGAGGCCGTTGTCCGGCACGCCGTAGAGAACATTGGAGAGTTGCGAGCCGGCGAGGAAGAAGCTTTCGAAACCCGCCTCCTGCGCCATGCGTGCATAGAGCGGGCTGAAGCCGCCCGGCATGACGGTCAGCTTGTCGCGCTTCAGGAGATGACGAAACACGCGCCGCTTGTCGCGCACCGCGTCATGCTGGTTGATCGGCATTGTTGTTTTCCTTGATGAAGCCTTTGTCTTTCTATGCCGAGTGTGTGGCTTGACAAGCATGGGGGCAACAACAAGAATCGCGCCTCGGTCAGAAAATTTTTCGTTTTGGAAAACCTGCCGCAGCCGCGACGGACTCGGGTGTCCGGCCCATGGCGCGGATGAGACCGCGTTACCCTCGAAGCCTTTTTCGCGCTATCAATTGCCCCCCACAGCGGCGCGTGCCGATCGTGGAGCTGTTCGTGCCTTCGCCACCTGGGGCATCAGGTGAACGAATTACTCCGCAGGCGGGAGCAACGGCGGAATGCCGGCCAACAATCGGACAAGTTCGCTCTGTCGCGTCGTACCGGTTTTGTTGAAGACGCTCTGAAGCTGTGCGCGAAGAGTGTTCTTAGCCTTGCTGAGCATCGCGGCGCATTCCTCGAGGGAACGGCCACTCGCCAGCGCAGCCGTCAGTTTCGCCTCGGCGTCCGTTAAGCCGAAGAGTCGAGCATAAATCTGTGGTGGAGCTTGGGCGTTACGCTCAGGGTCCATGATGAAAATAATGACGGACGATTTCGCTCCGATGCCGCTGACCGCTTCGGATCCGCGGTGCGGAGCGATGAGCAGACGGAGTGGTTGTCGTTCCGCTCCCCTCATCACGCTCAATGAGCCCCCGGCATGGCGTGCCTTGCCCGCTGCCGTGAGCCCTGCCTCACCTATCAGCCGGCGCAGCTCATTCGCATCGCTATGATGGACGGCACTGAGTGCCCCATGACGATCGCCGAGGCCATCGCCCTCTTGCATGACTGTCCGCGCGAAAGCATTCAGGGCGAGTATCTTGCCCGTGTCGTCCGTGATGCAAATCCCCCAGGGCACCCGATCCAAGGCGCTCTCCAGGCTCTGTTCCCGGAGGAGCAGGTTGCCGAGTTTCTGCTGGATCTGTGCCGCTCGCATCAGATGCGGAACGACACAGTCCAATTTGGCGAGATCGGTGTTGCCGAAAGAACCCTGACCGGCATTCCGATGGACACCGATAATGGCGGTTCCGGCACCGCCATCGATCAACCTGGTTCCGGTAACGAACCGGCCACCAAAGGGGATGAGAAAGTCGTTGTAAAATTCACTCTTGGCTACGTAGTTGTCATCGAAATGCTGGTGGCACGCAATCAACTCGCCCGCGGGCCGCTCAAGAGTGAGTTGACGGCGTGGATCAATGGATCCGTAATAGGCGCCATAGGCCCGCTCCATATCCGCGACGTCAAGATCACCAGCGGATGCCGAAAATGGCATCGTGTTCTCGTGACCATTCCAAAGCATATAATGTACTGCCCACGAACCCATAAACTCGGCCAGGGTTGCTAGTGCAGTTGGCCAAAGCTCGGGAGCAATGGCTGCGTCGTAAATGCGTGAGATTACCAAGTCTAGCTTGTCGGCCTCGTCCATGTCGTTCCCCCGAACTCGTTGGACAAACTTCAATGCGAATCGAGGCGTTCAAGATTCACTTCAAGCTACTATAGCGAACCACAGTTAAGTTGCATATGCACAGGGATGAAGCGTTCTGGAAAGTTTAGTCGATCTACTCCGGCGATTCGGCGTGTGGCCTTTCATGCGGGAGAACGTCGCCCGATACCACTTATCCACCCGGAGCCGGGCACCATCGGGTTGTTAAGACATGGCCTCATGGGGCTTCGCGCGATGCGTCGTCTGGCCGTCTGATTCCAGGGAGCGCCGTACCAGCCGCATGGTGCCCCGCCGGACACTGGCGGAGCTTTCTTTTTGATTGCCGATGCACGTTGTAATGCGGCTTATTTTCGCCACGAGCGGGCGCTTACGTTCGGAAACTCCGGTCGGAAGTTCTCGATCTGAAAGTCGCGGATGGAGCGCTCGAAGATCAGCCGTAAGGTGGCTTCCGCCTCGACGGCGCCATGGCCGTGCAGGCTCTCGCGCAGTTCCCGGATTGCCATCTGCAATGCGAGATCGGACAGCGGCGTCCAGGCCGAGCTATAGCTGGCTCTGCCGGCGGCACCGAGGATCAGCGACA
>CAZOBN010000008.1:0-56295 GCA_964577835.1 uncultured Rhizobiaceae bacterium | reverse complement strand
CACCATGCCGAACCGCCGTTCTTCCGACGGGACGACCACCGACTGCTCCTTGGAAAAAACAACGGTCCCCGCAATCGAGATATCCCCGGCGTCCGGGGTCTCCAGCCCAGCGACGCTCCTGAGCAGGGTAGTCTTTCCCGATCCGCTCGCTCCGAGCAGGACGAAGAATTCGCCTTGTTCAATTTTCAGGCTTACGGACCTGAGCGCTTCAACCGCCCCGTGCTTGACGTGATACGTCTTTTTGAGATTCTTGATTTCAATCAAGATCCTTACCCGTGCCTTTGGATATTCCGTTCCGGTTTCTCGCCCATTCCAAATAGCTCTCGTCGATGATCGAATCCAGATCGAGGTCGTCCGATACCAGGCGGCGATTTTTAAACCACTCGAGGTCCTGGCGGATTCCTTCGACGTGCAGGGCGCCGTCCGCGTTCAACGCCAGCGGAACCGTCTCGCTTTGAATGAATTCAGGCGACACCTCCGCATGAGCGCAGAGGATGCGGATGATGTCTTCGCGTCCTTCGCCTTCTTCGAAGGCCAGGAGATAATCCTGAACTCCGCGCAGATAGGCGGCGAGGTAGTTGCGCGCGGCATCGGGGCGATCGTGCCAAAACCCATAGCCGTACATGACCGCCCGTTGCTGCCGTCCCGGCCTGAGCTCATGCTCGAACTTCCACGGCACGAAGGCGCCCTTGTCTCTCCCGGCGGCGATGCTATCGGGATTGCCGATCGTCGCGACATCGACGATTCCGTCCTCCAGCGCGCGGTGGCGTTCGCCACCGAAGTCGACCGTGACCATCTCGACGTCCTCGAACGAAAGCCCGCCGTTCTTCAAGGCCGTGTCGAAGCTGAGCCAGTCATGATCACCTTCGACCGGACTCAAGCCGACCTTCAGTCCCTTGAGATCCTTGTAATCACGCAGCCGGCCGCTATCGACGAGGGATTTGCGGGCCACCACCGCGCCGCTTCCGCGCCCGGGCATGACCACGCCGTGATCGGCAACGATCTTGATGGGCTTTTGCGGATCGACGGCGCGGAAAAAGTCCAGGCTCGGACTCTGCGGACTGACATCGAGTTCGCCGGCGACCAGGGCGGGAATCGTGCCGCGCCGCCCCCCGGTGGTCACGAGTTCGACGTCCAGGCCGTTTTCGGCGAAATAGCCCCTGTCGAGGGCAATCAAAGTCGGGCCGTAGCGCAGGCTGCCGCGCTTCCCGTGGACGCCGACCTTTACCTTTTCCATGGACAAGCCCCGCGCGTGCCGGTGGCCGAAGGCGAATCTGACGGCGTTCCCATATTCCGTCTCTCCCCGATTTGAATCGAAGAGATTCTTCGCTCCTCCACCAAGCCTTCAGGCTCCTGAAGACCGCAGCCGTGTAGGGTCCCGAGCGACTTCCGGCTCAATGTGCGACGGGCGCGCAGCCCTTCGTCTCAATTCACGAATTCAATATCAAACGCGCGCCGAGCCGGCTGAATCCCTGCGATTACTAATGTTCGACGGCCTTTAGACCGCGATCTTATGTTGTTGTTATTGGACGGAACTTTCCGGCCATTGTCAATCATTAGCTGGTTTTTGACCGCGCGGGTTCGAAAGCGCGCCTGGAGCCGTTCGCCGTCACGCTCGCGCGCCTCACCGGCGCTCCGCGGTGCTGTTGCCGAAGCCGGAGTACCCGGGCAATCCCCTATTTCGGCGGGAGGGTCCTTACGAATCTCTCCGCGATTCGGACGAAGCGCGTCAGGGTTTCGCTCTTGGCGATCCCATCCTGCGAAACCATCGCCCAGCCCCGCATCGGCTTTACATGCGGCTCGCGCAGGAGGGCTTCCTGGGCGTCCATCCCGACCCGGAGAATGAGCCAGTCCTTGTAGATGCCGACGCACATGTTGCCGTTCAGCATCCAGCCGATGCCGCCGAACATCTTTCTTTGTGCGAAGCCGGACCGGCCGGCAACGATACGCGCCAGCCGTTCCGCCAGCTTCGATTGGCTCGCCACCTGCCTTCCCGCGACATCTGGTGGCCGCTCGTCAGCGGTTGGCGACGCCGATCATCGAGCGCGCACGTCCGACGATGGCCGGCGGCGTGCGCATGATCTCCTCCACCACCCGATCGGCCGCGGCGGCGTCCCGAACCTGAAGTTCCAGATCGAGCTGCTTGGCATCGGCACGGAATTCCGGGTCGGGCGTCATGGCGTCGAAGGCTTTGCGCAACGCCGCAACGCGGTCCGGCGGCGTGCCCGGCGGCGCCATGAGGGGGCGGCCGAAGGCCAGGGGGCCGACGGTCAGCTTGAACAATTGCCGGTCCTCGTCGCTGGCGAGAAGATCGTAGGCGTTGGGCACATCGGGCAGTTCGGGGTGCTTGGTCAATCCGTATTGGATGGGCACGGCGACGGCCCCTGACTTGAACGCGTCCCCAAAATCTCTTTTGACGTTCGAGAACCAGATTCCGCACATGCCGTCGACCTCGCCACTTTCCGCCGCCATGCGCATCTCGGGCAACCCTGGATAGCCCATCACCACCTTGAAGTTGATGCCGAGCAGCGCTTTCAGCAGCAGCGCGTCGACCGTCGAGCCCGCCGCCGGTCCGGTGGAAGACAGCACCATTTCCCGCCGCTTGAGGTCGTCCAGCGTCTTGATGTCCTTCGCCCAGAAGGCGCAGACCGGAAATTCGGCGTTCAGGGCGCCTAGCCAGTTGAACGCGCGGGGATCGAACTTCGTCCGCTCGGGATCGATCAGCGGTTCGATGATGTTCACAGGATGCGGCATGCCGATGGTGGAGCCGTCCTTCGGCGCGGCGTTGGCCAAATAGCTCGTCGCCCTCAGCGAGCCCGCGCCCGGCATATGCTGAATAATGAGGTTCGGATTTCCAGGGATGTATTTGCCGAGATGGCGGCTGACGACGCGCAGATAGAGATCATACGAACTGCCCGGGGTCCATCCGACCACCATGTTAACGGTGCGCCCCTTGTAGAAGGCCTCGGCCGGATCGGATTGCGCGGCGACCGAGCCGGCCAAGCCGACCAGCGCGCAAAGAACAATGCATCCGGATGGAAAAGTCCGCTTCATCGTTGTGCTCACCTTCCTCCCAAAGACATTTGCCGGTATCCCACGCGTTCCGACCCTACCAGACGTCAACTGCAGAATAGCTTTATGCCGTCTTGCTTCTGAGGCTCGCCCGTTTCGCCGCGGAATAGAGGCCGAGCCGCTCGTTGGTCACGTCCAATTCGATGATCCGATCCTGCGCCGGATCGCGAATGACGCCGATCGGATCGCCGCCATTGCGCACGATCTCGATCTGCTCCCTCAGCAACTTGCGAAACACCACAACGCCCCGGTCGGCGGCCCCGAGATGTTCCCGCGTGCGGTCGGTGATCGGCCCCTGGGTTTCCCAGGCCATGGCGTCCTGCGCGGGCGTGATATCCATCAGGAATTCGCCGTCTGGCGTTTTGAGGGGACGGTATTCGAAGGGCGGATCGCGGTCGGGAGAATAATCGCCCTCCGGCACCGGCAGTGGCTGATAGCGATTTTGCGTCTCCTCGTCCAGCGCCATGGCGCTGGTTTTCCCCGGGATGAAGTTGACGCGATAAATTCCCGTGTGGGTGTCGTCGATGGGAACGCGAATCTCGATGTAGTGCCGGAAATTGTACGATCCGTCCGCGTTCCGCCCGGCCGGCTTGAGATTGCGCAGAATGGTCGGAAAGATCAGCGGATGATCGGCGGTCAGCGGCGGATCCGCGGGCGTTCTGCCGGGAGTAATGCGGCGTTTCATGATGCCGTATTCGAAGCGGATGAATTCGTGCTTCTCGTGATAGGGGTTTTGTTCCAGTGTGCCCTTGCCGGCATTGATGAAGTGCAGCCAGAAGGCATGGGAGGAATCGACGGAGTTCTCCATCGGCTGAAGCCAGTTGCAGTCCAGCACCGACTGTATCTGCACCCACCGCTTGCCATCCGTCCGCGCGAGCGCGTCCCAGCGCGGCAGCAGCGGCGCGGGCAACGGCCCCAAATAGGCGAACAACAGACCGGCAAGCTTTTGCACCGGGTAGGCCGGCTGGCGGATCTCGTTTTTGTAGTTACTGTCGCGCGGCTCGGCCGGTTGCTCGAGGCAACGGCCATCCGCTGCATATTTCCAGCCGTGGTAGGGGCACCGGATGCCTTCGCAGTCCACCCGGCCATAAGCCAGAGACGCGAGGCGATGCACGCATTGTTCGGCAACCAGACCGTAGCGCGGTTCCGATTCGCCCGGGGCAGGCGGCATGCGGAATACGGCGAGTTTCTCGCCGAGCAGCTTGACCGCCTTGATGGGTTTTTCCTCGGTCAACTCTCCTGCCACGGCCACCGGGTGCCAGTACCGGCGTAGCAATTCGCCGGCGGGCGTGCCGGGTCCAACGCGGGTCAGTGTCTCATTTTCCGCTTGCGTGATCATGGTGCAGGCTCCGCTATTGCATGGCTGGGACGGTGCGGCTTTTTCGGACCGGCGAGTTTCCGGCCGAGCCACACGAGGGATTTTGGGCCATTTTTTTCAAGAGTTCGAGTCTTACCTAATAAGACGCCACTTGTTTGATATTCTATACTAGCCTTCATCTGACGGGACAGTTCGGCTACGACCAGGAAGTCGGAAATATGCCGGGGTCGGTCGAGGAGCCTCAGGAATAAGCCGCCATTTCCTGCCGCATCCTGGCCCTGGAGGAACTGGCGGTGGCACATGGGGACATGTTAGGTCCGTGTTGCATGGCTGAAAGAAACGGGGAGCATCATGTTAACGAAAGAGTTGAACGAAAAACTGACCCGCATCGGTCCGGGGACACCGATGGGCAATATGTTTCGCCGCTATTGGCACCCGATCGCCGGCGCGGCCGAGCTCGACGAAACCCCGACCAAGAAAATCCGCCTGTTGGGCGAGGACCTCGTCCTTTACCGCGACAAGTCCGGCACGCTCGGGTTGGTCCAGGAACAATGCCCGCACCGCGGGGTTTCGCTGGAATACGGCATTCTCGAAGACCACGGCTTGCGCTGCCAATATCATGGCTGGTGCTTCAACAACAAAGGCCAATGCACCGACCAGCCGGGCGAGGCGGAAAACAGCACCTACAAGGACACGATAAAGATTACCGCCTATCCGGTGCGCGAGCTGGGCGGCCTGGTCTTCGCCTATCTCGGTCCGGAGCCGGCGCCGCTGCTACCCAACTACGACATGTACGTGTGGGAAGGCGCGATCCGCACGATCGGATATGCCGTGCTGCCGTGCAACTGGCTGCAGGTCATGGAGAACTCCGTCGATCCGGTTCACGCCGAGTGGCTGCACGGGCATTACTCCAAATCAATCGGGCGGAAAAAAGATACCGGCCTCAGCCGGCATCACGTGAAGATCGACTTCGACAAGTTCGAATACGGCATCGTCAAGCGCCGGCTGCTCGAAGGGCAGAGCGAGGACGTCGACGACTGGCAGATCGGGCATCCCCTGATATTCCCCAACTACCTGCGCACCGGCGGCGTGGGACGCTGCATCTTCCAGATCCGCGTGCCGGCGGATGACACGCACACCATGCACTTCTGGTACACCTGCTATACACCCGGCGGCCATGTGCCGGAGCAGAAGAGCATTCCGGTTTACGAGATTCCCTTCCAGAACGAGAACGGCAAGCTCGTCACTAACTTCACCGACGGCCAGGACATCATGTGCTGGGTGACCCAGGGGCCGATCGCCGACCGCACGAACGAGCGGCTCGGCCGCACGGACAAGGGCATCGTGATGTACCGCAAGATGCTGCAGGAGGAGATGGAGAGAGTGGAACGCGGCGAGGATCCTCTCGGGGTCATCCGCGACCCCGAGAAGAACCGTATCGTCGAATTCCAGAACGAAAAGGAAAAAGGCCAGTTTGTCGGGGTGAAATCGCCTGTCGAGCGCTTGAAGCTCGGCCAGTCGCGGGAGCAATTCAACCCGAAGATCGACGAGATCGTCGCGCTGTTCGAGAAGGCATCGAGCTGAACGCCGGCGGGGCCCGAGGCGAAAGCTATTCCGGCCGCGACTTCAGCAGTTCCTGCATCACCGTGCGGAGCCGCGGTCTCTCGGTGATATTGAAATTCCAGTCCGACGAGTCGAATTGCTCGAGACCGGCCTGCGGCACCCGCTCCGGCCGCACGATGCCGAGCGCCACCGCATCGATGTCGTTGCGCGTCGGCACCATGGAGACCGCCCGCGCGTAGATCTCCAACCCCTCCCGAGAGGCGAGCCAGTTGGCGAAGACCTTCGCCGCGTTGGGATGCGGCGCCTGGCCGAACAGGGCGACATGCCCGTTTCCGGCGGTCAACGCTCCCTGCATATCCTCGAGGCGAAAAACCTCTTTGACCAGCAATCCTTCCTTGCGCATGGCCTCCACCTGGTCATCGTCCACGCTGAAGGCGATCGGATAGGTGCCACGCAACAGCCAGTCCGTGAGCTGCCGCCTGTCGCGGCTGATCATCGGCTTCTGGTCGATATAGAGCCGCTTGACGAACTCCGGACCGAACCGAAGGTAAAGCCCCGATGACGTATTGCTGCCGCTGCCGTTTCCGGCGGGGTCATCGAAGGACATCTTGCCACGCCATTTCGGGTCGAGCAGATCGCGCGCGGTGCGCAGCTCCGCCGGATTCACCTCCCGGGCGTTGACCGTGAACAGCAATTGCACGGAGCTCGTCAGGCGCAGCGCCGTGTCGCGATTCGGGTCGACGAACCACAGATCGCCCCTCCTCCACTTCGAGGGATCCGTGACCTCGGGCAGGATCAGCTCGGGCTTGAGCGGGACCAGCATCTTCCCCGGGTGGAGAATGGTCGCCATGGTGTCGATTCCGGCAATCGCCACGTCCGCCGTATAGAGCCCGGCGGCGCGCTCGACGCGCATCCGATTGCCGAGATCGGAGCCGCGCCCGCCGATGTATTCCACCGTGATGCCGAAGCGGGACTTGAAGGTCGCCGTCAAGTTTTGCCGCAGATCGGTATCCGGCGGACCGAGGACCACCACCCTGCCTTCGCGCTTCGCGGCGGCCACCAGGTCGTCCCACGTCGCCGCCACGCCCTGGGCCGCCACGCCCTGGGCCGATACGCCGACCACCATCAACACCAATGCCAATAGCCGTCCCATCGCCACCTCCCCGATTTGCTCGCTGGTGAGGCTGACATTGTCGGCCTGACTTCCAGCGGCGGTGATGACCAGTCTTGAATACGGTGTACTGCCTTAGCGCCGTGACTCCATGAGACTCCCCCGCACCATCCTACACGCTTGGCATTTCATTGCCTCGCGGAGATTGTCCCCTCTAGCGACCGAGCAACTCTTTCATCCAAAGGCGGACTTCTTCCTTCGTCGTCATCGTGAATGTCCAATCATAGGTATCGAAATACTCTACGCCCGGCCGAGGAATGTCTTCGGGAGACAAAAAGCTCGCTGCGTCGATATCGTTGCGGGTCGGCGCCGCCTGGGTCGCGCGCGACCAGACCTCGAGGCCTTCCTTGGAGGCGAGCCAATTGGCGAAAAGCTTGGCGGCCGCCGGGTGCGGCGCATTGGTGAAGACCGCGAGCAGGCCGAACCCGGCCGACACCGAGCGGCGCATATCGGGCATTTCTCCCATCTCCATGACGGGCAGCCCTTCCAGCCGCATTTTCTCGATCTGGTCGCTGTCGGCATTGAAGGCGATGGGATAGGTGCCGCGCAGCAGCCAATCGGTCAATTGCCGGGAGTCGCGGCTGATCATCGGCTTCTGGTCGACATAGAGCCGCTTGACGAAGTCTTTTCCGTGTTCGACATAGAATTGCGCGGCCGTGTTGCTGCCGCTGCCCGGCACCGTCGGATCCTGGGTGGAAATCTTGCCCTGCCACTTGGGATCGAGCAGGTCGCGCGCCGAACGCAACTCGCCCGGGTTGACCTTGCTGGTGTTGATGTAGAACGCCGACTGCACGGAATTGGTCAGCCGCAGCACATACTGCCCTTCCGGATCGCAGAACCACAGCCCGCCCTTCTTCCATTTCGAGCCGTCGACCACCTCGGGCAGGATCAGCTCGGGCAGGAGCGGAATCAGCATCTTCTCGTGATGGAAGATCGTCGCCATCGATTGAATCCCACCGATGGTCACATCGACCGTGTATTGGCCGGCGCGGCGTTCGGCGCGCAATCGGTCGGCCTGCTCGCTGGTGCGGCCCCCGAGGTATTCCACCGTGACGCCGAAACGCGCCTTGAAGGCGGCGGGAAGCGCCTTGCGCACTTCGGGATCGGGCGGGCCGATCACGACAACCCGGCCTTCGCGCTGGGCGGCGGAAACCAGATTGTCCCATGCCTGGGACGTGCCTTGGGCGACCGCGAGGAAGGGCGTGCAGATCAGCCAAGCGGCCGCGGTGAACGCCGCCAGGCCACGGACCGGGCCGCTCTTCCCATCACCCCGCAACATGGTCACCTCATATCACCTTTCCACCGGGCTTTGCCGGCTACTTGACCACGCCCCATTCCTTGATCCGCGCCTGCATGTCCCTGATCTTGATCGTCGCGTCTTCGTCGATCCAATTGAGATAATCGACGCCTTCCTTCATGACGTGGTCGGGATCGCCGGGAATGGTGTCCGCGCGACGGCTGTTGTCCTTCACGGTGCTTGCGTAAAAGTTCTGGAATTCGCGAGACAGGTACCAGTTCACGAAGACTTTCGCCGCGTTCGGATGAGGTGCGTTGTTGTACCAGCCGATGCTTTCGTTGCCGCCCGGGCCGCCCGGGTTGATCTTCCCGGTAAACGAGCCGCCGATGATCTTTTCCACGTTCTTGCCGATCCCGGCTTTCTGCATCTGCTCCACGACATCGTCGTCCATGCCCCAGGCCACCGGCTTCCTGCAGGTCACCAGCCAGTCCGTCATCTGTCGGTATTCGCGGGCGAAGGTTACGCCGTAGTTCTGGAACAGATCCTTCAGCCAGTCTTCGCCCCGGTCCAGACTCAAGACCCAGGTGGTCGGCCCGACCACCCCGCCCTGATTGCCGGTCGGATCGAACCAGACGATCTTGCCCTTGAGCTCGGGCTTCTTCATGTCCGCAGCCTTGTTGAACACATCTTTGGACAGGCAGTCGCGATTGACGAACCCCAGGGGCAGATCGGCGCTGCCCATCGGATTGAAGTAGTATTTTTTCTCCTTGTCGATAAAGCCGGCTTCGAAGCCGCCGATCCAGGTCTTGTCGTTGGCGATATCGGGCTTGATCAGAGCGTCGCGCAAGGGCGCCAAAGCATTGATGGGGATCAGGTTGAAAACCACCGGTCCGGTGGAGGCCAGGATGACATCCCATTGGTACTGGCCCGCCGTCCGTTCGCGCACCACCCTGGTCGCGATCGCGGAACCGCGCGCACCGGTGTATTCGAGCTTGATATCGGGATAGGCCTTGGCCCAACCGCGGGTGACGGCTTCGCGCTGGGCCACGCCGGGGGGGCCGGACACCACGACGACGCCCTCCTTGCGGGCGGCGCTTAGGACTGTGTTCCAGGTCGTCTCCCAGGCTTCCTGGGCCATGGCGGTTCCGGCGCCGAGGCACAGCAGGAAAGCCGGCAAGGACCACCGCAAGAACCCACGCTTCTCACTCATTTCAGACATCGACGTCTCCCCCCTTCGATTTTTATGAGTCCATTCCGGATTCCCGGACGCCGCCGGCGCTACTTGAGCCCCCAGGTCTCGATTTTCTTTTGCAAGGCCGTGACGTTGTCCGTGGCTTCCTGGTTGCTCCAGATCAGGTATTTGACGCCGGCCTTCATGGCATGCTCCGGATCGCCTGGTTTGGTATCCGCCCGACGGCTGTTGTCCCTGACGATGCTCGCGAAATAGTTTTGGAATTCCCGCGACAGATACCAGTTCACGAAGACCTTGGCCGCGTTCGGGTGAGGCGCGTTGTTGTACCAAGCGATGCTTTCGTTGCCGCCCGGACCGCCCGGATTGACGTCGCCGTAATAGGCTTCGCCGATCATCTCCTCGATGTTCTTGCCGATGCCGGCTTTCTGCATCTGCTCCACCACATCATCGGGCATGCCGAAGGCCACCGGCTTGCTGCAGTTCACAAGCCAATCCGTCATCTGGCGATAGTCGCGCGAGAGGGTCACGCCGTGGTTCTGAAACAGATCCTTCAGCCAGTCCTCCCCGAGATGCTTGCTCAGCACCCAGGTGTTGCGGCTGCCGACGCCGCTGCGGGTCGGATCGAACCACACGATCTTGCCCTTGAGCTCCGGCTTCTTCATATCCTCGGTCCGGCTGAGCACAGCCTTGGACAGGCAGTCGCGATTGATGTAGCCGAGGGGCTGGGCTCCCAGCCCCATGGGGCTGTAGAGGAACTTCTTCCCCTTATCCATGAAGCCGCTTTCGAACCCGTCGATCCAGGTCTTGTCGTCGGTGAGATCGGGTTTGATCAGCGCGTCCCGCAAGGGAGCCAAAGCATTGATGGGCACCAGATTGGAAACCACCGAATTGGTGGAGGCCAGGATGATGTCCCAGTTGTACAGACCAGCCGTCCGTTCGCGGACGATCTTCGAAATGACGGTGGACCCCCGCCCGCCGGTATATTGCAGCTGAATATCGGGAAAGGCCTTTGCCCAGCCCGTGACGATGGCGTCGCGCTGGAATGCGCCGGGCGGTCCGGACACCACCACCACGCCTTCCTTGCGGGCGGCCTCCAGAACCGTATTCCAGGCTTTGTCGGACGCGTCCTGCGCCGCGGCACTCCCCGAGCCGAGGCAGACCAGCAGAGCCGATACCGACACCCCCCAAACACCGAACTTCCTCGCATTTCGAAACATCGTCGCTTCCCCCTTCGTTCCTGCAAAGCAGGCGGTTATGCGCGTAAGCACATTGCTACGAAAGACATGACTGAGCGTCTTCCAGGACGCCGAACGGAAGCAGCCGCCGAAATCCCTCAACTGGCCTTCTGCCGCTCGGGCGTGGTGAGCCCGTGCCTCTCCCGGATCACGTCGAGCTCGATCAAGGGACTTTCCTGCTCCGCCGGCACGACGCCCATCGGCGTGCCGCCCGCCTGCACGATCTTGATCTGCTGCATCAGCATGCGGCGCAGCTTGACCACGCCGATATCCGTCGCGGCCAGGCATTCCTGCGTGCGGTCGAGGATGGCGCCCTGGGTTTCCCAGGCCATGGCATCCTGGGCAAAGACCTGGTCGAGCCTGTAGCGGCCGTCCTCTCCCCTGGCTTCGGACAACCGGAGTGGGGCGTCGTCGTCCGGCGACATGCGCTCGGTGTCCGACGACTGGAAATAGGCGCGTAAGTGCAGCGTGTGATGATCGTCGATCGGCACGCGGTATTGCAGGTCGTGGCGAATGCCGTCCTTCACCCCGAGAACGTGGCGCAGCGCATTGGGGAACAGCAGCGGATGCTGATCGACCTGCACGCCGCCGCCCGGCAGCTTCGAAGGCAAAATGCGGCGCTTCATGATGCCGTATTCGAACGGCACGAATTCGTGCTTCTCCTGGTAATGATCGAGATAGCCGAGATCGGTGCTCGTGCCGTGAAGGAAATAGACATGTGAGGAGTCTACCGCGTTCTCCACCGCTTGCAGCCAGTTGCATTCGAGGACGGAGAACTTCTGCAGCCAGCGCTTGCCGAAACTCCACGCCAGCACGTCCCAATGGGGCAAAGCGGGCGCCGGCAAGGGCCCCATGTAGGCGAATAAGAGACCGCCGAGCTTGCGCACCGGATAAGCCGGCTGACGCACCTTCTCCTTCAGCCTGCTGCCGGCCGGCTCCGCCGGGGTCTCGAGACAGCGTCCATCGCCAGCGAATTTCCAGCCATGATAGGGACAACGGATTCCTTCATGGTCGACGCGGCCGAATTCCAGGGATGCCCGCCGATGCGGGCATTGCGCCGCGACCAGGCCGTAGCCGCCGCTCTTGTCGCGATAGAGAACAAGATCCTCGCACAGAATCCTGAGGCGCCGGATCGGCTCTTCCTCGGTCAATTCCACGGCGGCGGCAACCGGGTGCCAATAGCGCCGCAGCAGCTCGCCCGCGGGAGTGCCTGGCCCCACCCGGGTCATCATCTCGTTTTCGGCAAGGGTCACCATGAACGCTCTCCCTGACTAAAGAATCGCATGCACCGACCTTTGTTCGTCCACCCAGAGCGGCCTTTACAGAAGGCTCAACTGGCCTTCTGCCGCTCCGGGGCCGTGAGACCATGCCTGTCCCTGATGACATCCAACTCGATCAGGGCGCTTTCTTTTTCGGCCGGGACAACGCCCATCGGCGTGCCGCCCGCCTGCACGATCCTGATCTGCTCCATGAGCATACGACGCAGCTTGACGACGCCGATGTCGGTGGCGCCCAGACACTCTTGCGTGCGGTCGAGGATAGGCCCCTGGCTTTCCCAGGCCATGACGTCCTGGGCATAGACCTTGTCGCGCCGGTATTTGCCGTTTTCATTCTTCATCGGGAACGGCTGCATCGAAACGTCGTCGTCGGGCGACATGCGCTCCGTGTCCGAGGCCTGGAAGAAGACGAGATAGCTCAGGGTATGCGTGTCATCGATCGGCACGCGGAACTGCAAATCATGCACAAATCCATTGGCGCCGCCGCGATTGTGCACGCGGGATCCTTCGGGCGCGCCGGGCGCGTTCGCGCCGAGAACGTGCCGCAGCGTGCTCGGAAAGAGCAGCGGATGCTGATCGACCTGCTTGGGACCGCCCGGCGTCTTTGGCGGCAGCAACCGCCGCTTCATGATGCCGTATTCGAACGGCACGAACTCGTGTTCTTCTTTGTAACTGTCCAGGCCGAGGTCCGTGCTGGTCCCGTGAAGCCAATAGACGTGCGACGAATCGACGGCGTTCTCCACGGCCTGCAGCCAATTACATTCGATGACCGAGAATTTCAGGATCCAGCGCTTGCCGAAGTTCCACGCCAGCACGTCCCATGCGGGCAAGGCCGGCGCGGGCAGCGGCCCCATATAGGCGAACAGCAGCCCGCCCAGCCTCCGCACGGGATAGGCCTTATGGCGCGTTTCGTCCTTCAACGGGCTACCCGCGGGTTCGGCAGGCTGCTCCAGACAACGCCCGTCAGCCGCAAACTTCCAGCCGTGATAGGGACACCGGATGCCTTCCCCATCGACCTTGCCAAACGCCAGTGAGGCGCGACGATGGGGACATTGCGCCCCAACCAGGCCATAACGCCCGCTCTTGTCGCGGTAGAGGACCAGATCCTCGCACATGATTCTGACCTGCCGGATCGGCTCCTCGTCGGTCAGTTCCGCGGTCGCCGCCACGGGGTGCCAGTAGCGCCGCAGCAGCTCGCCCGCCGGGGTGCCGGGTCCAACCCGGGTCATCGTGTCGTTTTCTTCCCGCGTAATCATCGTTCGTAACCTGTCTCAAGAGTTGGACAAAACTACTTACGCCGAACGCTGGTCGAGATGCAAACCGCCCGACCTCGGTCACATGCCGCTTCAGACGGCGCCGGCTCTCTTCCGTTGCGGAGCGAGTGCCGACGCCAGTGACGGCACCGGCACCTGATGGCGGAGCTTCCGCAAGCGCCCGTCCTTCGAAGAGGCGAGGATGGCCAGGCACACCTCCAGCGTCGCCTTGCCCCAGCGGCCATCGGGAAACGCCGCGCGCGGCGTGCGGAGAGCCTCGACCAATTCCATCAGTTCGCCATTGTGACCGCTATCTTCCGGGCAAGGGATTTCCTCCCGGCCATCCTCCGTATAGACGAAGAGGCCGTCGGGCGATTGCCGGATGGCGCCGCGTTCGCAGGTCACCACGGTCAGTCCGAAGAACGGCTGCCGTGGCTTTTCCTTTTGTCTCTCGGGCTTGATGCGCTCTTCCGCGCTCGAAAACTTCTCGGCCGCTTCGATGGGGCCGACCAGACGCGGCTTGCGCGGAAAGTTGGTGCGATCCGCGCGCTGCCCGCCCTCGCCGATGTCCCAGGTCAGCTCGGTGACGTCGAAATAGCCGTAGCCGTTGAAAGTGAGAGTCGCGGCGGCGCCGTTCTCGAATTCGAGCAACGCGCTGAAATGCCCCTCCGTATCGAAATTCGGATCGGCGCGACCTGCGATGCCACGAACATTGGCGACCATGCCACCACAAATGAACCGCACGATATCGACCATGTGCGGTCCCTGCCGGTAGACGAGGCCGCCACCCTTGCTGGTATCGAGTTCGACGGCGACTCTGATGCGCTGGAGCCAATCGTTAAAGTTGCCGCTCTGCACCTGAAGCACCCGGCCGAGCCGGCCGGTCCGCACAAGGTCGCCCATGGCGCGAATGGGCGCGTTGTAGATCTTGGAGTGGCCTTGGAGCAGCAGCACGCCGTTTTCATCGGCGGCGCGGATCATGCGGTCGCATTCCGCCAGGGAAACGGCCATCGGCTTTTCGCAGACGATGTGCTTGCCGTGGCGCGCGGCGCAGACCGTGTGCTCGGCATGGAGAGGATTGGGCGTCGAAACCCACACCGCGTCGACATCGTCGCGCTTGCACAGGGCCTCGACACTATCGACCGCGTCGCACTGATAGCGCTTCTGAAAGTGCTCGCGCGCGTCGGCGCGGATATCGGCGCCGGCCACCAGCTGGTACGGGGAATCCTCGCGGAATTCGGTCAGAATCCGCATGGACGCGATGCCGAGGCCGGCGATGCCGATCCGAAGACGCTTGCCGCTCGCCATTGCCTTTGTTCCCCTATTCGTCACGGACATCACTCCCCGCCTTAAGTTGCTATTTGATCTCTGCCTGGTTCATTCGCCCGCCAGATCCGTGTAGTAGCGCCACGCAGATGCGAGCCGAGCCGCAGGCGTTTCCCGAGACGCCCCCTCCGCTGACGGCTTCCTGTCCTTCTTGCGGTTGCGAAACTCGGCCACGTCCTCGTCCGATATCGGCTCGGCGCCGCCGAGCAGATGAGCGCGATAATTGATCTCGGCGATCTCGTTTACCTGGATCGCGGTGATGGTGGCTTCCTCGACGCTCCCACCCGCCGTCGTGATGCCATGACCGCGCATCAGGCAGGCTTTCTTGCTGCCCATGGCCTTGCTGAATTCCTCGCCGAGCTTGTCGTTCCGGATCGTGATGCTGCGCTGGTAAGTCGGGATGCCATCGAGGACAAGCGACAGCAGTCCAGGATCGTAGCCACCGAACAGCGGCAGCAAAGGCTTGCGGCAAATCGTCAGCAACAGGGCCGTCAACGGATGGACATGCACGACGCTGCGCGTCTCGGGCCGCATTTTGTAGAGCCAGGTGTGCAGGAGAATCTCGCCCGGCGCCTCCAACCCATCGGCGCCCTCGACCATGTTTCCATCGAGGTCGACCTTGATGATGTGCTCGGCGGAGGTATAGCGCACGCCGACTTCCTCGAGTCCCTTCGCCCGCACCAGGATGTGCTGGCCGTCGGCGGTGCGCTGACTGACATGCCCCATGCTGCCCTTGGTCAGCTTCAGCTTGCCGAGCATTCGGCAGGATTGGGCAATGAGCTCGCGGTCTGATCTCGTACTGTCACGCGGAGGCATGACGCAATCTCCCTCCTAACAGCGATGTTGCTGCCGTTTTTATTGGAAACGAGGAGTTCGACGACATCCCCGATTACTTCGACAAGTTTAGTCGCACCGGAACTGGCTTGTCACCATCTTCCAATGGATATTCTTATTTGATTTCAAAGCTCTTTTTGGTTCTCAGGGCCAATATCCGAAGGTCACGCCATGTCCGGTTCCCGCCAGGGAGCGATAGCAGGGGAGATAGTCGACCAACTGCATCCGCGATGGTGCCATGGCCGCCGCGACGGTCACCCAATTGAGAATCTCGGGTGTTCCCGGCGCCCGGTTCAATCGCGCCCGCGGCAAGCTCCGTAGCACCCCGACATCTCCCTCGGTCAAAGCGGCGATCACCTGCCGATCCAGTTCTTCGTCGACGATTTGATGGCTCAAGCCCCCGGAGGCGATCAACCCGACACGCGCATTCTCCGGCCATAGCTCGATCTGGCGACGCAACGCCGTGCCGAGATCGTGGCAGCGCGCGGCGGTCGCCTGGTTCGGCAGATCGCGGCTGAGGAGAAAGGGCACCATCGGAATCGAGGCGCCGCCCAATATCCATTCGTAGGGAAACGAGAACGCATCGTCGAGCGCAACGCCCTCCGGCAGGCGATCGCTACAGGCGATATCGAAACCATCCTCGACCAAAGACTCCAACAAATGGTTCGCCAAGGCCGGGTGGCCCGGCTTTTCATCGACAATCTCGACAGGTGGGCGATCCCCCGATTTCAGGTGCGCAGCGCTTGGATCGAACAGGCTGTCGGACATCTTGGTGATGGCGAATCGCTCGGCGCGCAAGATGCCGAACACCGGACGGCTTTCCACCCGCTTGGGACTATGCAGATTGCTGATGACGACCATCACATCCAGCTTCGCTCGCGCAATGATGTCGGTCAGCTTGCGTAAGGCGGCGCGGGCGGCCGCGTGACGCGTGCGCTGAACCTCCAGGACGATTTCGCGATCCAGCCCGGGTTTGGCCGCTTTCAGGAGTTCCTGATAATTGAATCGTGGGTCCCGCGTGTCGCGTTCGCCGAGCCGAGCCCATTTCTCGGGCACGGTCTGGATGCTTGGACCATGGGATGTGCCAACGCCTATTACGAGATTCGCCATGCGATGTCCTCACCACGCCATCGATGTTGCCGCGGCCATATGTCAGCCAGCCAGCAGGGTATCGTAGGAAAACGATTTGTCGGCCCATGCCTCATGTCCGCCCAGGCCGTGCTCGACGTTCCATTTCATCACATCGAACATCCTGCCGGTGATGCCGGACGCATCCTGCGCCGCGAGCAGAAGCACCAGCGGGACGATATGTTCGGGGACTACGGGAATAGGTCCCCGCCGCGCGCCGAGCGCCAGACGGGCGCGGTTCTGTTCGTCGAAGCCGGTCGTGCGCGTGTGGCCTGGGATGACGATATTGACCGCGACATTGTGCTCCTGCATCTCGTCCGCCAGGTAGAAGCTGAGCGTCGCCAGGGCGGCTTTCGATGACATGTAGGGCATCTCGCGGCTGTTCGGCCGGAACGCGGCATAGCCCCCGCCCTGGGAGTGATGCAGGATGCCGCTGCTCACGGCATTGATGATGCTGCCACGCCGTTTCCCGATCATCGGCCGGATGAACCGCCGAATGACTTTCAAGGTGCCGAACAGGTTGACGCCAAAGGACTTCTGCCAATCGGAGTCCTTGGTTTGCAGGGTCGTCACGCGACCGGTCGGTGGAAACAGGTCGCGCTGCCGCATCGCCGCGTTGTTGACCAGCACGTCCACCGTTCCGAAGCGATGCAGAGCCGTCTGATAGGCGGCGTCGATCTGCGCGTCGTCGGTGACGTCCATGGTCGCGATCATGATATTCGCGGCATGGGCCTTGCCGAATTCGGCTGCCCCCTCCCACGACTTGTCGGTCGCCACGACCTTCGCGCCGCGCGCCAGGAAGGCCTCGACATAGGCCCGACCCATGCCGCGAGCCCCGCCGGTCACGACAGCGACGCGATCTTTCAGATCCGGTTCCATTTTCTTTTAAACTCCCGTTTGACGATGGTCCGCGCCGCCGATCGCGACACGCGCTACTTGATCCTAAAATGCGCCTCGCAGGCCCGCGCCGCCAGCGCCACGCCGGTGCTGATGATCGTCATGACGACCGCCACCACGGTCGCGCTCTCCCAGTAAGGCGCGACCATGTAATCGAGCTGGAGCAGCGCCAACGTTCTGCTTTCGCCCGAGGCGAGCAGGATGATCGAACTGACGTCGCGCGACGCGCTGACGAAATTCAAGGTGGCCACCAGCACGAGAACCGGCGCGAGCGGCGGGAGAACCGCGCGGCGAAAGGTGTAGAACCATGAGCCGCCCGACACTCTCGACGCTTCCTCCAGCTCCGAACCCAATTGGATCATGTTGCTCTTGATGATCTGGACCCCGACCGTCATGCCGCCGATCACGGTCACCAGGATCAGCAGCGCCACCGAGCCGTAGAGCGGCCGCAGGAACGTCAGCGCGACCCAGAGCATGCCGAGGCCCATCAGCATCCCGGGCAACGAGTGCGGCAGCCAGGTCATGAGATCGAGAAGAGCGCGCAGCCTGAACTGGGTGCGCACGAGGATATAGGCAATGAGCACGCTCAGCACGACGCCCCCCAGCGCCGCCCCGCCGCCAATCACGAAGGTGTTGCGAATGGCCTGCAGGAATACGGGATCGTGGAGAACTTGTGCCCAGTGATCCAGGGTCCAGGGTTGCGGGATGAAGAAATATCCGAAGACCTTCATGAAGGTTGCCGTCGTGACGGCAACCATAGGCAGGATCGACACAAAAATAGCAATGCCCATGACGATTGCGAAGACCGGCCATTTCGCCCGGCCCAAGGGCGTCGGATTGGTCCGCGCGCGCCCCGTGACGGTTTCATAGCTCCTGCGGACGGTAAACCTCTGCTGCATCACCATGAACGGAATCGTGATCACGATCACGAGAACGGCGAGAACCGTCGCCTGGCCGTAATCGGGAACTTCGGCGTTGAGCATGTCGTAAATCTTCGTCCCGTAGACGTAGAAGCCCTGAGGGATGCCGAGCACGAGCTCGGTTTCGAATGACTGCCAGAGTCGGACAAAACCGAGCAACGCGGTGATGATGATCGGCGGCCCCATCATGGGAATCACCACGCGGCGTAGGGTGCCGAAAGCCCCCGCCCCCGACAGACGCGAGGCTTCTTCCATCGAGGCATCCAGATTGCGGAACGCCGGGATGAGCAGGATCGTCTTGAGCGCGATCGCGTTCTGTCCGAGGTGCACCCACACGAGTCCCCAGAACGTGTAGATGTTGAACGGACCCTCTGTTGCGCCGACGAAGACATGGCGACGGAGGAATTGGTTCAGGATCCCGGACGACGGATCGATCAAGGTGATCCAGCCCATGACCACGGTCAGACTGGGAAGGAAGAACGAAAGCCACAAAAGAAATTCGATCCAATGCTTTTTGGGCAAATCGGTCCGCCCTAGGACCCATGCGAGGCAGATCGCCATGGGCCAACTGAAGACACTGGTTGCCAGATAGAGGCGGACGGAGTTCCACATGGCCCCCCAGACATCCGGATTGGCGAGCGCGATTCGCCAGCTTTCGAGGCCCCATTCGGACGGTTGTCCGGGCCGCGCAAGCTGGAAGCTGTTGACGAACAGAAACAGGACCGGCACGATGACGAGGCTCGCGACCAACAGGAAGACCGCGCTATAGAGCAGAGTTTGCCCGGCTTCATCGAAGTTGAGACGGCTAGGTAGCTTTTCCGAAATCACGCTCATGGGTGTGCGCGCCCTAAACGATGTGAACCTCGACGCGATAATGGCGGCGGAAGAGGCATCAATTCTTCCAATGAGGGAGCAGATGCAGATCCTGCGCGGAGAATTCGAGCCGCACATCCCCGCCTTTGACGACCGACAGCGTATTGGCGGCGATGATCCGCGCGGAGAAATCCGCCGTCGAAACGCTTAACTCCCGATGATCGCCGCAATAGGTGTTCATCTTGACGATCGCCTTGAGCTTGTTGATCTCGCCCATGCCGTGAGAATCCCCGCCAACGCATGGCGCGTTCGCCGCCACGACGGCGATTTTCTCCGGCCGAAGCATCAGCAGCACGCGCGCGCCGACGTCGGGACAGCTGTTGCCGTTGAGCACGCAGGCCAACGTGTCGCTCCCGGTGGCGACGCGCAGCAGGCTTTGCTCCGGCCTGATCTCGACGACGTTCCCCCAGATGAAGTTGATGGCGCCGACGAAATCCGCGACGAACTCGCTCTGCGGCCGCTCATAGATCGATTCCGGCGAGCCGACCTGTTCGATCACCCCGCCGTTCATGACGATGATGCGGTCGGACAGCGCCATCGCCTCGGCCTGGTCGTGGGTCACGTAGATCATGGTGAGCCCGGTCTGCTGCTGCAGCTCTTTGATGTGCGTGCGCATCTGGCCACGAAGCTTGGCGTCGAGGTTGCAGAGGGGTTCGTCCAGCAGCAACACGGACGGCTGCATCACCATGGACCGCGCCAATGCCACGCGCTGTTGCTGGCCGCCGCTGAGCTTGGTCGCCGGCCGATCCTCGTAAGCCTCCATCTCGACAAGCTTGAGTCCCTCGCGGACGCGGTGCTGGATTTCCGCCTTATTGAATTTCCGGCAACGGAGAGGATAGGCCACGTTCTCGAAAACGTTCATGTGAGGCCAGATGGCGTAAGACTGAAACACCATCCCGACGTCGCGCTTCTCGGGCGTGACATGGATCCGCTTCGGGATCGAGCTGACGACGCGATCCTTGAGAAAGATTTCGCCGCCGCTGATTTTCTCGAGCCCGGCGATCGAGCGCATCGTCGTGGTCTTGCCGCAGCCGCTCGGACCCAGCAAGGTCAGCAGTTCGCCCTGGGCCACCTCGAAGCTGACGTTGTTGACCGCGAGCATCCCGCCGTAGTGCTTGCTCACGCCGCAGACGCGGGCGGCCGGAATTTCGCTGTTTCTTCCGTACGTCTCGTTCAGCGTCATGATGCCATACCCTTAGGATTATCGTTTCTCTCTCGCCGTCTTTCCCGACAAGCGGGCCTATTTGACCACACCCCAGGTCTTGATCTTGGCCTGCAGCACCTTGACGAAACGAACGTTCGTTTCGCTGGTGTTGAAGTATTCCACGCCAGGCTTCAGCAGGTGAGCCGGATCGGCCGGTTTCGTATCGGCCCTGCGGCTGTTGACCCCCACCAGGTTGGCATAGAGCTGCTGCAACTCGCGCGATAGATACCAGTTGACGAAGACCTTCGCCGCGTTGGGGTGCGGCGCGTTATTGTACCATCCGATGCTGGCATTGCCGCCGACTCCGCCGGGGTTGCGGTTTCCGAAGTAGTTCGGCCCATCGAGCTCTTCGACATTTTTGCCGATGCCATGCTTTTGCATCTGCTCGAGCACGTCGTTTGGCATCCCGATCACGACCGGCTTGCTGCAACTGATCAGCCAGTCCGTCATCTGCTTGTAGTCGCGCGAAAATGTGACGCCATGGTTGAGGAACATGTCCTTCAGCCAATCCTCACCTTGGACGATGCTCACCAGGCCGGTGCCCTGGGTGCCGGTGCCGGGCTGCGTCGGGTCGTACCAGACGATCTTTCCGCGCAGCGCCGGACTCTTCATATCGGCCGTCTTGTTGAAGACGTCTTTCGAGACGCAGTCGCGGTTGACGAAGCCGAGAGTCCCCGCCGTTCCCACCGGGCTATAGAAGTATTTCTTTCCCTCGTCCATGAAACCGGCTTCGAAACCGTCCCTCCAAGTCTTGTCGTCCTGGATGTCGGGCAGGATCAGCGCGTCGCGCAGGGGTGCCAGCGCGTCGATCGGGTTGAGCGAGAAGACCGTCGGATCGGTGGAAGCGAGAATGACGTCCCAATTGAACACGCCGGCGGTTCGCTCGCGCACCACGCGCGATACGATCTGCGTGCCGCGCGCGGCCGTATATTCCAGCTTGATATCGGGAAAGGCTTTCGCCCATCCCGTGGTGATCGCCTGACGCTGCTGGACCCCCGGCGGCCCCGAGACCACCACGACCCCCTCCTTGCGCGCGGCCTCGAGGACCTTCTGCCATTCCGCTGGTGCGTTCTGCTGGGCAAGCGCGCTGCCGATCGCCATCGCAACAACCGAAAGCGTCAGCACGAGTCCCGTGAAACGACCATAGCGCCGATTGATTTCCATCGCTTCATCACCCCATGACCAAGGCGCCCCCGTCGAGCGCATGACTGATTGGGGAGATTGTGCTCCCCTTGATGTCTCGGCCGGCCTTTGCGCAAAAGCCGGCCTGTCGGCACGTGCCCTGCCTATTTGACCACGGCGGCAGGGCTTTTGGCAGTCAGGACCCCCCAGGACTTGATCTTTTCCTGCAGCGCGTTGATCTTCAACGTGGCGTCCTCGTTGCTCCAATTGACGTATTTCACACCCGGCTTCATCAAATGATCCGGGTCGGGATCGCCCGGCTTGGTATCCACGCGCCGGCTGTTGTCCTGCACGCTATCGGCGTAGATCTGCTGGAATTCCCGCGATAGGTACCAGTTCACGAAGACCTTTGCCGCGTTGGGGTGCGGCGCGTTGTTGAACCAGCCGATGCTTTCGTTGCCACCCGCGCCGCCTGGAATGACATCCCCCAGATAAGCCGCGCCGCTGAGTTCCTCGATATTCTTGCCGATGCCGTGCTTCTGCATTGTCTCGAGCACGTCGTTCGGCATGCCAATGGCAATAGGTTTGGTGCAGTTGACCAGCCAATCCGTCATCTGCTTGTAGTCGCGCGAAAACGTGACGCCCTGGTTCTGGAAGACGTTCTTCAGCCATTCCTCTCCCAGGGCGAGACTGAGGACCCAGGTTCCGCGGCTGCCGGTGCCGGGCTGGGTCGGGTCGTACCATACCACCTTCGACTTGAGCTCCGGCTTGCCCATGTCCGCCGTCGTGCCGAACGTGCTCTTCGGCACGCAATCCCGGTTTGCGAAGCCGAAGGACTGTCCGCCGGTGCCCATGGCGTTGTAAAAAAACTTCTTTTGGCGATCCATGAATCCGGCATCGAAACTATCGATCCAGGTCTTGTCGTCCTGGATATCCGGCAGGATCAAGGCGTCGCGCAACGGCGCGAAGGCGTCGATCGGCACCAGCGAGAAAACCGTCGGGCTGGTGGACGCGATGATGATGTCCCAGTTGAAGAGGCCGGCAGATCGTTCGCGCACGATCTTGGCGACGACCTGGGTGCCGCGTCCGCCGGTGTAGTCCAGCCTGATATTGGGGAAGGCCTTTGCCCAGGCGGACGTGATTGCCTGGCGCTGAAACACCCCCGGCGGACCGGAAACCAGGACCGCGCCTTCCTTGTGCGCGGCCTCGAGAGTTTTCTTCCATTCCGCCTGCCAGGCTTCCTCCGCATACACGCTGCCGGAGGCCATCACCGCCACAACGGCCGCGAAAGCAAAACTCGATAAACCGCACGAGCGCTTGTCCTGATTCATGGCCTGAGCCTCCTTGTTTATAGCGTCCGCGAGAGAACTGACGTCCCTCTTCGTCCCTGCTCGATGTTTACGACAGACCAAACTCCTTCCAGCGCGCGGCGACCTTTCCGGTCCATGCAGCGCTGACCTTGTTGACCGGCGGGAACTTGACGCCTTTGAAACGCATCGTCGCGTCGATCCCCATCCCGCACTGCGGCGGGTCGAAGTCCACTTCCCCCCTGCTGCGGGTGCGACGGGGATGTTTCTTGCCGAGGATCACATCCTTCTCCGGCTCCGCAGCCGCGGCGACGCGCCACATCACCTCGTCCCAATCGCGGACGTTGCAGTCCTCGTCGACGACGATGATCCAGCGCCACTGCTCCCCAGTGTCTTCCCAGATCCCGTTCATGATCTTGACCGGTTCGGTCTTGTCCCTGATCGCGGCCGACACGATCAGCATGCCATGACGACCCACTTCGGGAAAATAGACTTCCTTGATGTTGGTGAAGCCGGTCTTCTGAATGACACGCGATTGGATCGACCCTGAACGCAGCAACTGACGCGGATAGTCTTCGACGCGCTGGCAGATCAAGCCGTAGGTGATGGGTTTCTCACGATATGTGATGCAATGAATATTCATCAGGAACGCGGACTTGTTTTCGCCGTAGAAGCCCGTGGACTCGCCATGGGGCCCTTCCTCGGTCCGGACGTTCGGCACCACTTCGCCCTCGATGATCATCTCGGCATAGGCCGGCACGAGGAGATCGCTGTTTTCGCACTGCACCAGTTCGGTCGGCGCGCCGCGCCAGCCGCCGGCGGCTTCATATTCCATCGATCCGTCTTCGCCGGGCCGCACGGGACTGCCGTTGGCCAGCGTCAGCAATGGGTCCATGCCCATGACGATCACGACCGGCGTGGGCTTTCCCGCCGCTTCGTTGTCGAGGATGTGGTCGCCGCCGCCAGGCCCGGACGAAGCATTGCGCCCGCGCAGGCCGCCCGAGATGGATAGGGTCTTCTTGTCTTTGATCATGACTCGGTAGGCGCCCATGTTGAGGAAGCCCGTGACCGGGTCCCGGGTGACCACGCCCGCGGTGGTGCCGAGATAGCGCCCGCCATCGTGTTCATGCCAATAGGGTGTGGGGATGATGTCGATATCGACATCCTCGCCCGTGACGACCACGTCCTTGCACGGCCCGGTGGGCAGCGTGACGGAGGGAATGCGGTAAGTCATGCCCTCCACCACTCTCTTGTGGATCGTTTCCTCGTCGGCTTCGGTGTTGAACGCGATCGCCAGTTGCCTGGTGGTCGATATCATATTCGTGACCAGCGGCATATCGCGATAGCCCTTGACATTCTCGAACAGCAGGGCGGGGCCCTTACGCTCCAAGGACAGCGCCGCGATGACGCCCATCTCGTACTCGGGATCGACCTCGGCCTTGATGCGATGGAGCAGGCCTTTTTCCTCCAACAGGTCGAGATACTCCCGCATGTCCTTATAGCCGACGCGCGAGGTATTGGAGCCTTTCGTCTCCATCCTGGTCATACGCTTTCTCCCCTGAGATTGGCCGACTCCGGACGTTCTTGCCCCTGCTGTTTTTCCAGCTCTCTCGCGGCGTCCGCCCCCCTGCTCATCAACTCGTCCAACTCATCGATGACGGGGCTTATGGCACCCAGGTTCATGTAGCGGACCGCACCGTTGCGATAGTGGGCGATGCTTGCCCGCTCCTCCAATTCCAGGTTGATGAACTGATTCTTCGCCGGATCGCGGAAGGTGTTGATGGGATCGCCGCCCTGCTGGACGATTTTGATCTGTTCCATCAGCATGCGGCGGAACATCACAAGGCCTTTGTCCGTGGCGCCCAGCCTTTCCTGGGTGCGATCGACGATCTCTCCCTGGTTCGACCAGCACATCAAATCCTGTCCCAGCACGAAATCCGGCAGCTCCAGGATCGGCACCGGGAATGCCGGCACGGGGTCCTGCTCGGGCACCTTGATCGCCGATCCGGGGAAATAGACCTGATAGGCCAGATGCCAGGTATGCGTGTCGTCGATCGGAACGCGAATCTGGAATTCGGAATAACCCAACTGGCCGACGCGGACGTAATTCGGGAAGACGAGCGGATGGCCGACACGCCAGCCTTCGGCGTCTTCCGTCTCCCCCTCCCGCAGACGAAGCTTCTGAATGCCGTAAGGCGTGCGTTTGAAATCGATCTTCGTGTGGCGCCGGCCGATCAGTTCGAACCGCGCGATGGCGCGCGGATCGGTGATGCCCTGGCGCTCGAGGGCATAGCGCCCGAGGCGGCCATGTCCCCATTCGATATGCACGGTATCGACCGAATTCTCCTGGCACTGGAGCCAATTGCACGGAACGACCGTCGTGCCGATCTGGCGGAAGGCGTTGTCGACGACGAACAGATCCCAGCGCGGCAGCAACGGCGCGGGCTTCGGTCCCAGATAAGCCCAGAACAGACCGCCGAGCTCCTCGACGGGATAGGCCGGGATTTTGATTTGGTTCTTGAAGTTGTTCTCGTTCGCTTCCGACGGTTGCGCGATACATTGCCCACTGCTGTCGTACATCCAGCCGTGGTAAGGACAGCGCAGCCCCTCCTCCTCGGGAATCCCGCATTTCATATCGACCAGGCGATGAGCACAGCGCTGGCCGATCAGCCCGAGGCGACCGCGACGATCGCGATAGAGCGTGAGGGTCTCGCCGAGGATGCGAACGGATTTGACAGGATTCTGCTTCAGGTCCTGGCTCGTGGCGACAGGGTGCCAGTAACGGCGCATCAACTCGCCCATCGGCGTGCCTGGGCCAACGCGGGTCAACATTTCGTTTTCTTCAGCAGTTACCACGACCCTCTCCTTTCAATCGCCCGTCGGAACCTGCCGGGACAAAGTGATTTCCCGGCTTCCATTCGCCGAAGCCAGAATGGCCATGCAGACTTCCAGCGTGGCCATAGCCCAGCGTCCATCGTGGGACACGGGCCGGTCTTCGACGATCGCATGGTAAATCTCGTTCAACTCCGCCGCGCGGCCATGCAGCTCCTGCTTGAGGCGGATTTCGCGCGGGCCGTCTTCACCGTAGATGATCAGCCCATCCTTCGATTGCCGCATGGCACCGCGGTCACAGCTTACGACCGTCAAACCGAAAAAGGGCTGATGCACGCTCGGTGCGTCAGCCTCATGACGCACGCGCGGGTTGATCGCCCCGTATCGGCCGCTCTCCTTTTCCTCCTCCAAGGATTTCTCCATTTCCGCGTCGGTCATCTTGGAAAACCGCGCGTAGGACTGGCGGCGTTTCGTGTTGGTCTGCGGAGAGCGCTCCTGGCCGCCCTCGTTGACCCACCAGAAGAGCTCCGCCGTATCGAAGAAGCTGCGGCCATCGTAGACGAGCGTGGCGGTGGCGCCGTTGTCGAATTCCAGGAAGCAGCTATAGCCCCCTTCGCAGCCGGACAAACTGTCCGTAATGGGCTTTGCCTTGAGCGACTTGACCATGCCGCCGCCAAGCTGCCGGACGACATCGACCTGGTGCGGGCCTTGGTTCAAGATCGGCCCATGGTTGACCCGCAACTCTTTCGTCAGGCGCGAGCGATGATTGAATTCATTGAAGTTCCAGGTATTGATCATCAGCACATCGCCGAGCTCGCCGCTGCGGATGATCTCGCGCATCTTGCGCATCGGCGCATCGAAACTATGCGTGTGTCCCGCCAGCAACTTGACTCCGGCCTTGTCGGTCGCGGCGATCATCGCCTCGCAATCTTCCAGCGAGAGCGACAGCGGCTTTTCGCAGACGATGTGTTTACCGTAGCGCGCCGCGATTTCGACGTGTTCACGATGGAATTCCGGCGGTGTGGCGATATAGACCACGTCCACGTCCGACTCGCGGCACATGTTTTCGGCGCTGTCGAACACCCGCCCCCCGAATTCCTTCGCGAACGCATCGCGCGCATGAGGACGCAAATCACATGCGTCGGTAATGGTATACGGTAGAGTCTCGATCTCGTCCCGGCGCGCCATCACCTTGGTCGTCGCCTGGCCCAGTCCAATGAAGCCAAGCTTGAGTTTCTGAACGCTCAACGTTGTTCCCCTTTACGCGATACGCAGGATTCTGCCCGGTTTCCGCCGCGTCCGCGTGTGAAATAGGAGCGGCGGCGCTACGAGCGAATGTTCACGCTGCACTGCACCATCGAAACGTGCTCGTTCGCGATCCTATGCCATTGTCGGCGGCGCGGATTGACGTGCGTTTGAGCATTAGGGCGCGCGCGATGCGAGCGACGGGACGTTTCATCTCAGCTTCCCTGGGTTGCCGACTTGTTCGATCTATCGGAAGTCTTGGCTTATTATGGAGACGAACTTAGTGATGCGGCGGGCTTTTGATTACCCGCAAAAGTGGAAAAATACTTTTGCGATTTTGCAATGATCATAAGAAAATGCGCGCATTGCCATCGTGCCGCAATGCGATATTCCGAGATTGTCGTAGCTAGTTTGCCTTAGGGACACCGACATAAAGACGCCGATTCGCCTATTGAGCAATCGCAAAATGGAACGCGCGGGATCCATGGCCGGCTACATCAGCCCTACTGGCAGCGCGTGCCGCCGGGCGTCGGCTCGGTCGAGATACTCGAGAAACACGCGAACCTTGGCCGGCAAGTGTTGCGAGCGCGGGTAGAAAGCCTTCAGCGTGCGCTCTATGGAAACGCAATCGTCGAAGATGATCTGCAGCTTCTGCTCTTCGGGCTGACCATACAATACGTATTCCGGAACACGCGCGATTCCGATGCCTGCGGCGGCGGCTTTGCAGATCGCAATCGCGTTCGTGCTTCTAAAGCTTCCCGAAACCTTGACGGAAAAGTGGCCGCGCGCGCCGACGAATTGCCATTCCGCGGCCGGCCGTCGGCCATATTGGAGAAGGCAATTGTGATGGACCAAGTCCTGCGGGGTTTGCGGCGCCCCGACGCGCTTTATATAGTCCGGCGATGCCACGACAACGTGTCGCACGGGTCCCAGATCATGACATGCCAAACTGGTGTCGGGTACGTCCGATGTTTTAATGACGATGTCATAGCCGTCTCTGAGAAGATTCTCGCGATCCGAATCGATATAGAGATCGATCGAAATTTCGGGATGGCTCATTTTGAAGGCCGTTGCCGCTTCGGTGACGAGCCATTGACCGACCCCGACCGCGGAATGAATGCGTAACGTTCCACGTGGCTTGTCCGAAATGCCGATTGTATCGGCGCGCGCCGTATTGAGAGCGGTAAGGGCGGGCGCACACTTGTTGTAGAAAACCTCGCCTGCCTCGGTCAGGGTAATATGGCGCGTCGAGCGGCTGATCAATTGCACCCCAAGCGCCTCTTCCAGGGCGCGAAGCCTGCGACTGACCCGGCTCGGCGACATGCGCAACGCCCTGGCCGCCGAAGATAACCCGCCAGTGTCAACGACTTGGCTGAAAATGACGATGTCGTTCAGATTATCCATCGGTCGGCTGTCCTACGAGCGCCGTATAATCACGCAATTCGGTACCAGGCCAAATCCTCGGCATGGACGGCATTGAGTTCTCGATGCATTCTACTGCGAATGAGTCTTCCGAGGGAATCGAATGGCCGGTCTGATCCCTGCAAGAATTCTGTCAAACCCCGCGGGGGCACTTCTCTCCTGACTCCCTGACCGCGGCGCTCACGACAGTGCTCTTGGGGATGCTTCCCCTGCGGCGCAGGCGGTAAGGCGCATAGCCGAGTACCCACTCATGACTACGTCTGGAAAAGCAACTACCACGGCAGACTGCTGGCCCAGCCATTCCTTCCGTTACGCGCTTCCACTGTCGTGCCGCCGCGGCCCGACGGCCTTCGCCCTCGGCCCCACTCATATGGGAATTCACAATATGGGCGTGGGCTTGGCGACGTCTTCTCCATGCTCATTGGATTCATCCGATCGATGGGGCTTCCCACGGGCACCATCGATTGCATTACCAACCGCGCTCCACGACCGACAGCGTCATACGGCCGATTCTCTCGCCCTCGACGACGACGGTGTCGCCCACCGAAATCGGGCTCACCCCCGCCGGGCTGCCGGTCGTATAGACATCGCCCGGCGACAACGGCATGACATGGGAAGCGCGCGACAGCAGATTCGGGATATTGACGATCATGTCAGTGGCCCGCGCGTCCTGGCGCTGCTCGCCATTGAGGAAGAGCTTGACGTTGAGGTCCTGCCACTTGCCCGCCTCATCCGCTGTGACAACGCAGGGCCCCATCGGGCTGAACGAGGCGAAGGACTTGCGCTGCACCCGTTCCTCCGATCGCTCGGCGGAGTTGCGCATGGTGGCGTCGATCATCATGGTATAGCCGAAGATATAATCCATCGCCTTTTCCGGCGAGACGCCTTGGGCGTATTTGCCGACCACGAATGCGATCTCGCCTTCATGATCGAAACGGCGCGTCGGGTAGGTCTTGAGCGGCAGCTCGATGGGGTCCTGGGGGCCGGTGATGGAGCCCACCGCCTTCATGAAGAAACCCAGTTCCTCGGCGGTCTGCCGCTTACCCTTCTTCTCCTCGCTGACATGGACGCCCGCGGCGCCCGTGCGCATCTCCTCGCTGTGCGCCCGGTAGTTCGAAGGCGCGGCCAGCAGATGAGTCGGCGCCGGCACGGGCGCCTTCAGCTTGACTTGAGCGAGCGGCACCGGCTTGACCTTCTTGGCCTCCTCCGTAACCGCCGCGTGCAAGGTATCCCAGCCGGCGATGAGCCGGTTCATGGCGCGGGGATCATCGCTTTCCCACTTCGGCACGGCCCGGCTGACATCGCGGACCGACTCGCCATCGATAACGCCGATGCGGAAATCGTTGAACACCACCAGACGCATACTACCCTCCTCGACTCTGCCACCCTGCCGTGGCGTGACGTGAAATTCGATCCTAGCGGTCTTTCTCCGGCGAGGTCAGGTCATTGGTCCGGTCGAACAGCGCCTGGGGATAGGTGCTGATCTCCTGAACCGTCGCCTGCAGCGCCTCGCCGGCCAGCAGATCGAGATCGATATTGAGCCTCGCCGCCGTGCTCTTGAAAGTCTCGTCAGCGGTCATGGCGGAGAACGCCTTACGCAGCGCGGCGACCCGCTCCGGCGGCACGTTGGGACCGGCATAGAATGAGCGGCCGAACACCGAGGCGCTGCCCACCAGGCGCAGCACCTTGCGGTCCTCCTCGTTCTGCGCCAGTTCCACGATGGTCGGCACGCCCGGCAGACTGGCACGCCGCTCGTAACCGTCCTGAATAAGCGGAATAGCCTTCCGCTCGGCGATCCAGTGCGGATGCGAGCGCTGCATCTGCGACCAGATGGCGTTGCTCATGCCGTGGATCTCGCCGCGCTCCATGGCCAGGTACTGATCCGTGGTGCCGACATAGCCGAGGGCCAGCTCGATCTTGGTGCCGAACATGCGGTTGAGCGTGTAAGGGATGATCGTCGAGCCGCCGCCGGCGCTCGTGCCGCCGAAGAACACCTTGCGACTCTTGAGATCTTCGAAGCTCGTGATGCCGGTGCCGTGCCAGACCACGGTCACGATATCCATGGGCGCGACACGGCCGATCCAATGGAGCCTGGTGACATCGACGCCATCGCCCACCTCGCCACGCACGAAGGCGTTGAAGGTCAGATAGGTGTTGGGAACGCCAAGGACCGTTCCATCCTGCGGCGCGACATTATAGATGTAGTTGACCGATTTCAGCGCGGCGGCGCCCGGCATGTATTGGACCGTCGATTTCGGCGCCCCGGGCAGGAAGCGTCCCAGATTGTCGCTGACGATCCGCGCGTACGCGTCGAAGCCGCCGCCGGCGGGATAACCGACGACGACGGACAGACGCTTGCCCCTGTAGAACTCCTCGACGGCCCAATCGATTTCCGCCTCAGAAAAGGACGAACGCTCGGGAACGATATCCTCAAGACCACCAACCGGCATCTCGCGCATTGATTTGGATCATGAAAGTGCTGGAAGCGAGGAACCTTCCTGCTCTTGACATGAATCAAAACGAACGGCGCGCGCTCCGCGTAAATGAGACATACCCGATGGTGGGTAGCCGATGGAGGATAGGACATGAAGATTCGGATGGGTCCGGCGATACTCATGTTGACGCTGGCCGCATGCAGCACGTTTGCACAGCCGTAATCTGCAGCCGCATTCCGCTTTGCCAGCCAGCTTCCGCTAAAGCATGCGATGTCTTAAGCGCTGTCGCCAGCCGGACGCTGTCACCAACACAAGAATGAAAGAGGACGAAGATGGGTTGGTCGATCGCCGTCGGAAATATCGCCGGTACCACGGTACGCATCCACCTGACGTTTTTTCTATTTCTCCTGTGGATCGGTGCCGCTCACTACCAGGAAGGGGGCCGCGACGCAGCTATTCAGGGCGTCACGTTCATCACTCTTCTGTTCCTGTGCGTGTTGCTGCACGAATTCGGCCATGTCTTGGCAGCACGCCGCTACGGCGTTCGCACGACGGATATCATCCTGCTCCCGATCGGCGGCGTCTCGCGAATGGAGCGTATTCCGGAAAAGCCGAGCCAGGAGTTTGTCGTCGCGCTCGCCGGACCAGTCGTGAGTGTCGTCATCGCGGGCTGTCTTTACCTGATTCTCGGCGGATTCTCGGTGCCCACCAGCATGGAAGTTCAGAATCCGGATATGAACATTCTGGAGCGCCTCGCCTATGTAAACCTCTTCCTCGCGCTGTTTAATCTGATCCCGGCGTTTCCGATGGACGGAGGACGCATTCTGCGCGCTGTTCTCGCATCTCGCATCGGCTACGCCCGCGGGACGCAGGTTGCCGCGTCCGTCGGCCAAGCCGTTGCCTTCGGTCTTGGTCTCCTCGGCCTGTTCGGAAACCCGATCCTCATCTTCATCGCTCTATTCGTCTACCTCGGCGCCGCTTCGGAGGCGCACGCGGTCCAGATGCGTGAAGTGTCGCAGAGCATGATGGTCGCCGACGCCATGATCACAAAGTTCGAGACCTTGCCCGCCGAGAGCCGCGTCGAAGACGCGGTCGAGTGCTTGATCCGCACCACGCAGCATGAGTTTCCCATCGTGGACAGTGACGGACGGCTGCGCGGGTTCTTGACGCGCGACGATATGATTCGCGCGCTACGCGACAATGGGCCGGAAGTTCCGGTGAGCGGCGTCATGCGCACCGACATTCCCACCGTTCATGCGCGCTCCAGGCTCGATGAGGCTTTACGCTTAATGCAGGAGAAGCAGAACCCCGCGGTGGGCGTGGTCGACAGCAACGGGCGCATGATCGGTATCGTCACGCCGGAAAATATCGGCGAAATGATGATGGTTCACGCGGCCCGGCCGGCGCGCGCGCAACGCCGGATTTGGCGGCCAGATGCAGCCCCGCCGACCAGTTGAGGTCCGTGAACGTTCCGAAGACTGCCGCTGATCGCGAGCATTCCGGAGCTACAGCCGTGCCTTCTCCATCTCTCCGCAGGAGAGGTCGAACTGCGAAAGGCCTTCCCCGAGATAGTCCGCCAGCAGCGGCGTGCCGAGCAGATACTCCGACGTGCGGTCGTTGTGCTCCTGCCTGGCAAGCCGAAGCGCCTCGGACCACTCGGCCGCGGTGTGGTCGCCTCGCCCGACCCAGACAAGTGCGACCAGCTCGCATTGTTCGTCCACGTCCAGACCGTCGATGAAGGTCTTCAGCTCTTCGTAAACGGGATCATCGCCATAGTCAGCCAATACCTCTCGGAAGCCTTCATCGGCCGGATTGGCGCCATAATTACCCTCGACGACGCCCTCCTTGGCGTCGAACTGACGTGCCTTGAGGACAATGCGACACACCTTGTCGACGGCAATCTCGGGCCGGACCTGTGTTTTGGCCATCGCCAACCGTCCTTTCGCGCGGAGCGCCTAGGTTCAACGTTGGCTGATTGGAATGCCGTACCGTCGCCTGGACATTGATTCAGGTCAACGGTCACCAATACCGGACGCGGCCCACATCGATGTGGACGAAATTGGATTTGGGATAATAACCCACGCCGCCGGCCTTCAGGGCCTTAGCCGTGTCTCGCAGGTGCGCCAGCGCGCATCCCGGCACCCGTATGTCGATCGCCAAGCCCTGCATGTGTAGGCTGTTGGAAGCAACCCCGGACCCAGCGCTGGCCAAGTGGGCATTGGTATTGGGCGACCGGTAGCCGGAAATGATCTGGAACGGCGCGTCCGTGGCGAGCCGCGTCCGAATGGCATGGAGCAGATCGAGGAGATCCGTAGCGATCGGCGCCGCCACGCCCGCGCGATGATCCCGCAAAACCCAGTCGATGCGCCGGCACGCGGTCTGGTCATAGCGGCCATCCATCCAATAAGCGGCGTGCAATCGTTCGCCGGTGTGCAGATTGTCAAACGAAAGCCGCCGAGGCTCCGCGGAACCCGCCGGCACTGCGGAAACCGCCGCATGCGCCATCGGGCCGAAAATGCTGCCTATGGCCGCGCCCAGGCCAAACCGAAGGGCCCGTCTGCGGCTGACGATAAGGGTATTGAGCACGCGTAGCACCTGGATTAGCGATCCGGCAAAATACCATGATGCCGGCCTGTCCTCAACCCGCGAGGCGTCCGGTCATGGGACAGCCGCCCGGGGCGACGGAGCTCATGAAAACCGCTTCCGCCCTGGGCCGCAGCCGCGCCCGCATCCTGGCGTCTAGCCCATAGACATCGCCGCGAAACTGGACATGACCATCGGCAGCCGCAAACGCCGTCCAATAGGTCAGATACACCGGTATTGGTTTATCCAACTCGAGCCGCGTCGGGTATGCCTCACCGATTTTCGCGCTGAAGCCCTCACCGGGATCGTTGAGGAGATAGGCTGCGAGGCGGCCAGGAAACTGTAGACGGACGCACCCATGACTCAAGGCGCGGGCGTCACGCTCGAACAAGGCTCTCGCGGGCGTATCATGCAGATAAACGTCGAATGCGTTCGGCATGTCGAACTTCAGCCAGCCGAGGGCATTCAAGGGCCCCGGCTGCTGCTGCAGCCGCAAACGCGCGCCGCCGCCGCCGCGCATCCAGTCGATCTGCAGGCCGTACGGATCGTCGGGACGGTCAAGAATCCGCATATCCTGCGCGCGAAGAAAATCCGGGTCGCGGCGCAGGCGGGGCAGGATTTCCTTGCGGGCGATCGAATCCGGCACGTTCCAGACAGGATTGACGATGACCGCGCGCACGGATGCTTCCAGCATCGGCGTCGGGTGGCGTGGACTGCCGACGATCGTTTTCATCGATAGAGCCACCTGGCCGTCATCGATAAGCTCGAGCCACGCCGCCGCGGCATTGACCTCGATGCGACGCGCTGGCAGCTCGCGCGGCATCCAGCGCCAGCGGTCCATGTTGAGCTGAATCTGTTCGATCCTCTCCTCAGCGGATACGTTCAGAGCGGACAGGGTATCCCGTCCCACCCTGCCGTCGCGCGCCAGCCCATGAAACTGCTGGAAGACCTTCACCGCCTGTTCGAGCGCCGCGTCGAAAAACATGTCCTGGCCGCCTTCGGGAGGCGCAGCGTAGCCCTCGAGCGCTAGACGGCGACGTAGAACGGACACGCGCGGATCATATTGACCGCCGTCGAGGACGGAACCGCCGGGCACCAACGGCCACCCTCCCGCGGCCAGGATCTCGCGATAGCGGGCGAGCGCCGAAACCAAACGCCGATACTCGGGATGCGGCGGCGGCTGTTCGCTCAGGATGGTCGCTAAAGGAACTCTCCCGAGGGAGAGGAGGAGTTGCCCGGCATCGAAGGATGGCCTTTCAATGGTCCAGATCATGCCGGCTTCCTGAGGCGACAGTCTTCCGGTACGCAGTATGCGGCAATACCGGAGAAACAGATCGGTCAGCCGTTGATCGTAGACGAGGGTCTCCGCGCTCGAGAGGTTTGCACGTGTCCCGCTTGCCCAAAGCCCAATAGCATCGACAAGATCGATTCCATGTTCGTGGGATCGGAGTAGCGTCTGGATCAAATACCGCCCGTCGGCATTCAGGGCGCCTTTGTCGAGCCAGACGGGCCGATAGGATCTCGCGCGATAAAAGGCCGCTATTTCCGCGTAGAATGGCGATGCTTCCATCGCATCGCCGACGCCGGCTCCCTCGCCCCACGCCGAAGGCGGCTGCTGGTTTGAAGCATCGCGGGCGTCCGCGCCGGAGAATAGGAAGCTCGACACAAGAATGACGGCGGTGCCGAGATAGACCCGCAAACGCTCTGGAGTCCAGAGCCTCCGCAACTGACGCAACATGACAAATCTCCGACCCTCGACCGCGACGGACGCACCATTCAAGCCGCTTTTCCCGGCGGCGCGTTGACCTGCGTCAAGGCCGAAGAACCCCAAGTGGCCGATGCTGACGTTTCTATGCCGAAACCTGGAGGTACCGTCATGTCCATTCCCACGCAAATCACCTTTCGCGGCATGGACTCCTCGGACTGGATTCGCGACCGAGTCCAAGAGCAGGCGGACAAGCTGGAGCGCTTCAACCACGGGATCGTGAGATGCCGGGTCGTGGTTCAGGCCCCGAATCATCGCCACCGCCAGGGCCGGCTTTACCAAGTCGCCATCAATCTCGAGATTCCGGGCTACGATGTCGCGGTGACCCGGGGCTCACCCGAGAATCACGCCCATGAAGACATCAATGTCGCCATTCACGATGCCTTCGCCGCAGCCACCCGGCGTCTCGAGGACATGGTGCGCGAGCGTCGCCGCGACGTGAAAACCCACAAGGCCGAGCCGCATGGACGTGTGACGCGCCTGATTGCCGAGGAGGCTTACGGATTCATCGAAACCCCGAGCGGCGACGAAATTTACTTTCATGCCAACAGCGTGGCGAACGGCGGTTTCGCCAAGTTGAGGGTCGGCAGCGAAGTGCGATTTGCCGCGACGCAAGGCGAGAAAGGTCTTCAGGCAACGGTCGTCAAACCGGTCGGCAAGCACCACCCCGTTCCTTGAGCGTAAAACCGCTGTCTAGCGCCGAATCATGTGAAGCGGACCTGGGCCATGACGATCCTATAACCCACGTCGATGGGTGCCTTCTCCGTCGCTGACGATCGCGGCCTCTTCAGCGCCGATTTCGTCGCCGATTTCAACGACATCGAAGCGGCCATAGAGCGAGCCCTGTATGCTGTCGCGAACAAGGCGTATCGCCTCGTCAGCCGACTCCGCCTGAACGGCGAAATGATGCACGGCGCCGTCGGTCGTCAATGGGCCGCCATAGGCCTCTATCATGAACATGCGCACGGCTTAACCTCCTGCGGAACCCGGTATTGTGCTGGGCAATACAAAGCCTCGCCTTCATATCGCATGGACCTGCCCAGGACGGACTGATTTAGATCAGTGCTGGATAGGCCGAGCGAGCGCAGCATATTTAAGCGCAGACAGGGGGAATAGGATGCGATCATCGTTTCCATGGCTATCCCAGGGGACTCGATCGAAACCAATCGATGGAAACGAGGTGGCTGTTTTCGCCCTGCACGCCACCTCGGAGCTGGGCGGCAATATCGCCATGGCGCTGGGCCGCCCTCTCAACGCTCATGAAGAGAGAACTTTCGAAGATGGCGAACATAAGGTCCGTCCGCTCGACCCGGTCTCTGGCAAGCATGTCTATGTCGTTCAAAGCCTGCATGGCGGGCCGCATGAGAGCGCCCATGACAAACTATGCCGCCTGCTTTTCTTTATCGCCGCTCTGAAGGATGCCGGAGCCGCTACCGTGACCGCGGTGGTGCCCTATCTTTGCTACGCGCGCAAGGACCGGCGCACGAAGCCGCAGGACCCGGTCACGACGCGCTATGTCGCGCAACTCTTTGATGCCATGGGAATCGGCACGGTCGCCGCGCTTGAAGTCCACAACCTCGTGGCCTTCGAGAACGGGTTCCGCTGCCGCACAGTTGCGCTCACCGCCGCGCCCTTGCTCCTCGCCCATCTGAGCGGTCTCGATGACAAACGGATCGTCGTAGCGTCGCCCGATCCGGGCGGCGTCAAGCGCGCGGAGCTGTTCCGCGAGGCGATGGAAGCGATCCGCGGGGATGCCATAGGCCAAGCCTTCGTCGACAAGCGTCGAAGCGCGGGCGTGGTCTCGGGAGATACGCTGGTCGGCAATGTCGAGGACGCGACGGTGCTGATCATCGATGACCTGATCAGCACCGGAAATACCTTGGCCCGGGCGGCCCGGGCGGCCCGGGCGGCCGGCGCGAAACGCGTCATCACGTTCGCCACCCATGGCTTGTTCATGCGAGGGGCTGCGGAGGCTTTGGCCGATCCCGCGATCGAACGGGTCGTGGTGACTGACAGCGTTCCGCCTTTCCGTCTCCCGCCGGGGCCTGTGCGTGACAAGCTGGAGATTCTCCCGAGCGCCCCCCTGTTCGCGGAAGCCATTCGACGCTTGCACACGGGGCAGACGCTCAGCGACCTCCTGATCTTCTAAGATCGCGCTCCAGACGTTGCGCTTCGTGAGCCGCGATTTGCAAATAGGCTCTCGCGAGCCGCGGCCATTTCTCCGGCGTGCGGGGGCTCGGATCGAGAAGATGCGCAATCGAAAGGCGAGCGCGCAGATTGGCGCGGTAACAGCGATAGAACCGGTAAAGGGCTGCGGGCGTGCCGCGCCCCAGGGTTGACGCGAGGCGCCGCTGGATGCGCTCGCCCAGCCACTCGGCGCCCAGCGCGTCGCACTCGACGCTCAGGAATGCAATTTCCTCAAGCGGATCGATGGCGCGCAACTCGGCACTGAATTCCAGCGCATCAATGATACGAATCTTATCGCCGATCCATATATGCTCAGGCCGCAAGTCGCCGTGCCCGTCCCGGATGTAGCCGGCGCGGATCCGGGCAGTGAGGAATGGCGCGAAGCGCTTCAGAAAATCATGCTGCGCGCGATCGATACGCCGCACCGTACCCGCGGGAAGGCCAAGGCGGCGGTCGAGCAGTATCTTCCGGTTGGTGGTAATCGCGCGGTGCCATCTGAGCAAGTAGGCGGCCTGACTCGGAAACACCTGCCGGACGCGCCGGTAGAAGTGAGCCAGGGTCTCGGCGAGGCGGTCGACATCAGCGGCATGGATGTGCTTGTCGAGAAGCCGCTGGTCCAGCATGCAAGCCAGATCGAGGCGCCGCATCACGATCAACCAATCGACCGGGTCGTCAGGCCCGCCGATCGCGAGGCTGGCGCCGTCGAAGGTCAGCGGGACGACATCGAGATAGATGTCCGGCGCCAAACGGCGATTGAGCCTCAGTTCGGCGCGGCAGGCGGCGGCGCGACGCTCGATCGTCGAAAAATCCAAGTAGGGAAACCGCACGGGCTTCTTCAGCTTATAAACACGGTCTCCCGCGAGAAAGACCCACGACATATGAGTCTCTATGCATTCCACCCTGTCGACCGCCGCCGAATATGAGCTCGGCAGCCGCAGGAAGGCGACCTTCGCTTCGATTGTATCCAGATCAGCCGCGGGGGGCACAGCAGTCGCGGTCACAGAACGACCACATCATTCATGGCGCGCTACGGACGCGTCGGCAGAAGTCCACTTCACGCCGGCACCCATTGTCGTCCAGTGCTTACGCCGCGCGCGTCAGGCACTGTCCTTCCCGCCTCGGCATCCGCTACGTGGCGCTTGACGGCGATGAAACTATCCGGCGTAACCGATATCGAATCGATGCCGCACCGAACCAGAAACTCGGCAAACTCCGGATGGTCACTGGGCGCCTGGCCACAAAGCCCGACTTTCGCGCCCGCCTTGTGCGCCTCCTCGATGACGCTGGCGATCAGCCACTTGACCGCCTCGTCTTGCTCGTCGAACAAATTGGCCAGTTCGCTCGAGTCTCGATCGACACCGAGTGTCAATTGGGTCAAGTCGTTGCTTCCGATCGAGAACCCGTCGAAACGCTGTGCGAATGCCTGGGCGAGGATGACATTGGAGGGAATTTCGCACATGACATAGACTTGCAGCTCTTGCTCACCCCGCTTCAAGCCATTTTCGGCCATGACATCCAACACCCTGTCCGCCTCCCTCACCGAACGGCAGAACGGGATCATCACGATGACGTTCTTGAATCCCATCTCGTCGCGCAGCCGGCGAATAGCGCGGCATTCAAGGTCAAATCCCTTGCGGTATCGAGGTGAGTAGTAGCGAGATGCTCCGCGAAATCCGAGCATGGGATTTTCCTCCACAGGCTCGAACTCGGAACCGCCAATCAGGTGCGCATATTCATTGGTTTTGAAATCGCTCATGCGCACAATGATGGGCTTCGGGAAGCACGAGCTCGCAAGGCGTGCGAGACCATGCGCCAAGCGATCGACAAAGAACTCCGTCTTATCGATATAACCGGCCGTCATCTCGGCAATGGTCTTCTTCGCCGCCTCGTCCCTGAGCGTCTCATAATGGACCAGGGCCATAGGGTGAATTTTGATATGATTGTTGATCACGAACTCCATGCGGGCCAGGCCAACCCCATCTGCCGGCAGCCTCCACCAGCGAAACGCAGCGGCAGGATTGGCGAGATTGAGCATGATCTGGGTATGCGTGGCCTGAATCTTACCGACGTCCAGCTCAGTGACCTCGAAATTCGCGATGCCTTGATAGACGAAACCTTCGTCGCCCTCGGCGCAAGATACCGTGATGTCCTGATCGCTATGGAGCTGACGGGTCGCATCTCCAGTACCCACAATGGCAGGCAAACCGAGTTCGCGGCTTACGATGGCGGCGTGGGAAGTACGCCCACCGTGGTCTGTCACGATAGCCGCTGCCCGCTTCATAATGGGAACCCAGTCCGGATCCGTGGTTTGAGTAACCAGAATCGACCCATCGACAAACCGGTCGATGTGGCGGGGATCGTCGATCAGACAGACCCGGCCAGCAACCACCGCGTCTCCGATGCTCAGGCCGGCGAGCAGCTTTTTGCCCTTGGATTTGATTCGATAGCTTTTGAACACCGCCGCCTCCCGCCGCGACTGGGCCGTTTCGGGACGAGCCTGGACGAGATAGAGCTCGTCGGTCTCGCCGTCCTTAGCCCATTCCATATCCATCGGGCAGCCATAGTGGCGTTCGATCGCACAGGCCCACCGGGCGAGAGTAAGGATTTCATGGTCTTCGAGCACGAACCCGGCACGTTCGGCCAGGGAGGTCGGCACGTTGCGCGTGGGATGGTTGGCGCTCTCCGAATAGATCATCTTCTGCGCCTTCCCGCCGCGCTTTTTCTCGGTAATCGGCTTGAAGGACGAGTTACTCAACAGAGGCTTGAAGATCTGATATTCGTCCGGATCGACGGCGCCCTGCACCACATTCTCGCCCAGGCCCCAGGCCGCATTGATGAGCACGACCTTGTCGAAACCCGTTTCGGTGTCGATCGAGAACATCACGCCGGCGCCAGCCAAATCCGCCCGGACCATGAGTTGCACCCCGATCGATAGCGCCACCTTGAGATGATCGAATCCATTGACCTGCCGATAGGTGATGGCGCGGTCGGTGAAGAGCGATGCATAGCAGCGCCGACATGCGGCGAGTAACGCCTGTTCACCCCGCACATTCAGGAACGACTCGTGCTGGCCAGCGAAGCTCGCTTCCGGCAGATCCTCAGCCGTGGCGCTCGAGCGGACAGCGACCGCTGCGTCGAGCCGCCCTCTGCCCTGACAGAGTTCGCGGTAGGACGCGACAATCGAATCGGCGATATCCTGAGGCCACTCGCCGTTCAGGAATGCGCGGCGGATGGCGGCTCCGGCGTCGGCCAGGGACAACCGGCCTTTCGCCAGATCGTCCAGCCAACCGGCAATCTTATCCTTAAGGCCATTCGCCTCGACGAAGCGCCAATACGCAGACGCGGTCATCGCATATCCGGCAGGCACTCGGATCCCCGTGCTCGCAAATGCGCCGACCATTTCTCCGAGGGATGCATTCTTTCCGCCAACGGAGGCGACATCGGTCCGCCGGACGGCGTCAAACGGAAGGGAATATTTCTGACCGGCCATCGTGTCCTCCTATACCTTCCAATCACTCCCAACTGGAGCGCTTCATCTCCAGATACCGACCAACGAGCAACGCCGCCGGATAGAGAATCTCCTCTTCATTCGTGGCATGGAGAGCGAGACGTTCGGCAAAATGAACAATGTCAGGATGATTCTCGGCCTTGGCACACGCGGCAAGGTTCTCCAGCGCCGCACGGATTTGACGATGTTCGTCCAGCATCGCGCCGAGCTCCGCGCCCAGCCGATCCGTGAGTTTCGCGACAGAATCCATGTCTGGCGTAATTTCGCCGCGGGCGAGCGGAGCCAGGAGCCCTAGCGGTGGCATGGCGTACTCCTCCTCCTTTTTAAAATGAGGCGCCAGCACAGCCGCGACCTGACGCGCAGCTTCTCCCGTCCTACCGCCCGCGGAGACGGCTCTGTGCAATTCTTCATGAAGCTCGTGATGCTCGGCCTTGATCGAACTCGGAATCTCGAGAGTCATGGTGGCCTCTATGAGGTTCAGCGGTGTTGTCTGGGGTTTGGTGGCGTGGCGCCTTCCAGACTGACAGAGAACGTGCTTGGCGAGTTGACCTATCTCAAAGAAAAACCGTGGTATTTTTTCGGCAGTTCATTTCATCACCCATTCGTTCCCAGCCTTTTGATAGAGCTTCTTGACGGCGGCCCATGCGATTCGATGCGCCGCTTCTTCCTGACGCGGATCGTTGCGGTGAGCGGTCCAAGCGTGATTGAACGCCTCTCTATAGATCGATTGCGCGTGTGGCGGCAGATGGTGCCGCACTGAAGGTGGAAGGTCCTCGTTCGTCGCATACGGCATGGCTTGCCTCGATCGCGCGGGTGGAACTCAATATATACAATGCCCCTTTCGACGGACTTTTGATCCGTATCAAAGGGTTCAGCCTCTTTGACGCTAAGCTTTGCCAATTGCTGCAGGGTGCGGAGCAAACTGAAGGCATGTCATGAATAGCTTCTTCCCGGCCGCGGTGCGCACTGAGGACCATTCCAAGGCCACGCTCCACGCGGCCAGGATTGCCACGCCCTATTGGACCTTGTCGGCCGACCGCGCGCTGAAGAAGTATGAGGGCAAGAGGGAGGGACTGTCGGCCACGGCGGCAAAACGTCGTCTGCGGAGGTTTGGCCACAACCGATTGCAGGAGGCTCGCCGACTGACGGCCATGCGTCTGCTGGTCCGGCAGTTCAGCAGCCCTTTGATGCTGATCCTGGTCCTCGCGGCCATAACGTCCGCCATCGTAGCCAACTGGGTGGACGCGGCGATCGTCTTGGCCATTGTGTTCGGCAGCGGCCTCATCGGCTTTTCGCAGGAGCATGTGGCATCACGGGCACTCGAGCAGTTGCGGGTCCGCATTCGCCATAAGGCGACGGTGTTGCGCGACGGCAGACAGATCAGCGTGCCGAGCGAGGAGATCGTGCCGGGCGATATTCTGCTCCTATCCGCCGGCAGCCTGATTCCGGCGGATGGTATCCTTCTCGAGTGCAAGGACTTCTTTGTCAGCCAATCGGTGCTGACCGGCGAGTCCGGCCCAGTGGAGAAATCCACCGATCCAGTGGCGCGGGACGCGAGCCTGCCCGAGAGGACGAACTCCGTCTTCATGGGCACTTCCGTCCGCAGCGGGACCGCACGCGCGCTGGTGGTACGCACCGGGCCGACGACGGTGTACGGTCAGATAGCCGGTCAACTGCGTCTGCGCCCGCCCGAAACGGAGTTCGAGCGAGGAATCCGCCGATACGGCTACCTCCTCAGCCAGATCATGCTGTTGCTGGTCTTGCTGGTATTCGCGGCAAACGTTTTCCTGAATCGGCCGGCAGTCGATTCCCTGCTCTTTGCTATCGCCCTGGCCGTCGGCCTCTCGCCCGAACTGCTACCGGCCATCATCAGCGTTACGCTGTCCCGGGGCGCACGCGATATGGCGGCCAAGGGTGTCATCGTCCGCCGACTGAACGCCATCGAGAATTTCGGCAGCATGGATATTCTCTGCACGGACAAGACAGGCACCTTGACCATGGGTGTCATGGCCCTCGATGGCGCGGTAGACCCGGATGGAACGCCGTCGGACGCGGTCATGAAGGCCGCTTTCTTGAATGCCGCACTACAGACTGGTCTGACTAACCCCCTGGATGAAGCCATCGCCGCCGCCGCCACGCGGAAAAATCTTTCCGCTGCCGAGTATCGGAAGATCGACGAGATTCCCTATGACTTCTCGCGCAAGCGATTGAGTGTCGTCGTGCAGAAGACGGGCAGCGCCGAATCAGGACGACTCGTCTGCAAAGGCGCGCTCGCCAATATTTTGGAGCGTTGCACCCATCTGGCCATCGCACCCATGGACGACATGCGGCGGTCGCGCATCGACGAGCGCTTCAGGCAGTGGAGCGCCCAGGGCTACCGCGTGCTAGGCGTGGCGACCAAGCCTGTGGTGCAGCAACCGCGCTATACCAAGGAGGATGAAAGCGGGCTCTGCTTTACCGGCTTTCTGCTGTTCTCCGACCCGCCAAAACCCGGCATCCGGGAGGCCCTCGATGCCATGGCGGGGTTGGGCGTCACCCTGAAGGTCATCACCGGCGACAATCGGCTTGCCGCGCTCCACCTGGCGGAAGAAATCGGCTTGAAGAACCCGCGCATTCTGACGGGAGCCGCGCTGAACGATTTGCGCGACGAAGCGCTGTGGACGATCGCCGAACAGACGGACCTCTTCGTCGAGGTCGATCCCGGGCAGAAAGAGCGCATCATTCTGGCCCTCAAGAAGAAGGGCCACGTCGTCGGTTATCTCGGCGACGGCATCAATGATGCTTCCGCCCTGCATGTCGCCGATGTCGGAATTTCCGTCGATCAAGCCGTCGACGTCGCGAAAGAGGCGGCGGATTTCGTGCTGCTGGAGCACGACCTTGACGTTCTCCGCCAGGGGCTCATCGAAGGCCGCACCGCCTTTGCGAACACGCTGAAATATATTTCAATCACGACGAGCGCCAATTTCGGCAATATGCTGACCATGGCCGTGGTCTCGCCGTTCCTGCCGTTCCTGCCGTTGCTTGCCAAGCAGATCCTGCTCAACAACTTCCTGTCCGATTTTCCGGCCATGTGCATCGCCGGGGATTCGGTCGATCGGGAGATGATAGAGAAGCCGCGACGGTGGGATATCGGTCAGGTGCGCAATTTCATGCTGGTGTTCGGGTCGGTCAGTTCCGCCTTCGACCTCCTGACCTTTGCGGTTTTATTGTACCTCTTTGCCGCGCCACCCGACATGTTCCGCACGGGCTGGTTCATCGAATCGCTGATGACAGAGCTGGCGATCGCCCTTGTGATCCGCACGTATCGGCCTTTCTATCGGAGCAGACCTGGACGGCTATTCTTCTACTCGACTGTAGCGGTCATGGGATTGACCATTGCGTTGCCATACCTTCCCTACGCTGCCTATTTCGGCTTCGTTCCGCTTCCCTTCGATCTTTTAGGGGCCTTGCTTCTGATCACAGCGTTCTACGTCGCTGCTTCGGAAGTCTTAAAAAGGGTCATTTATGGGCGATTTTCCTATGTCCCTCCACGCGACGTGAAAGCTTGATCCAAATCAAGGGCCAGATCGCGCCATTCCGTTACTCTTTTTCTCCTCCGCCGCATGGAGGTAGCGATGACCAAAATTGAGCCAGCCGGGCAGTACAGGGGCCTCCCAGGACACCCGCTCCTCTCGTCCGCACCAGCGGAATTCGGCCCTGGACGAAAGCCGAAACGGTCATCCGAAGAGAGCGACCCGCCGATCTGCCTCCTGGCGAATTTGAGGAGCCCGTTGAAGGCCCGCCGGAGACGCCGGGTCGGGAATTTGAAGAACCGGCTGTCGATGATGCCGCAGTCGGCCCGGAGCCCTATCGGCTAGTGTTCCACCCAAAGGCCACGCAGCTCCTGGGGCAGTGAATTGATGATTTTCTCCACTTCCCCAGGGTCGATCATGTCCCATATCACGGCGAAGACGGCGCGGAGCGCATGATCCGCGTTGAGGGCCATTCCCGCGGGTAACTGACCGCGAAAATGTTCCAAGAAATCGGCCGTATGGCGCTCTTTCGAGGGATTACGTCCAGGGTTCCATCCTTCGTAGAATACGCCGCGAAGAAGCATCGGCAGCTGGGCCGCGAAATGGGCGATCACAGGGGTTTCCATGCGGTCCCGCAATGTGTGCAATCCAGCACGCAAGACCACATAAGCCCTGTGGTGGTCATCTCCGCCGATCTTTTGAAGAAGGGCTCCAAGCCACCGATTGGTTTCCTGAACAGTCGTATCGAAAACCGGCAGTCCCGTGGCGCTCATGCTCTATGTCCTCCTCGACGACGGATTTCGCGCTTACAAGCCGCAAAAACGGCGAATAGGCGATCAATCAATCCCTTGCCCATCCGATCCGGACGAAATAGGTGCCGGGATCGTATTGAACGTCCAGTTTTCCTTGATACGCATCATGTATGGCGGCACCGATTCGCCGCGGGAGATGAATGTCTGTCGTTCTGATGACGATCTTCGTTCCATCGTCATCAATACCCATGATGCGGTTGAGCGGGTGCTCTTTATTTTCACTTGATTCGTTATGGCGGGCGACCGCCAACAACTCGGCACGGTGCTCCTGCACAAAGGCCCCTGACAACGTCACTTCGCCAGCCGGATAGTTGTCCCGCATGCGGTGGCAGGCTTGACACGTTACGAGGTCTGCTTCCGCCGGTCGCTCCGTCCACCGCCACTGTCCGTTCTTAAACACGGCACCGCATTCAGAGCACACCGTCGGCTCGGAAAGCTTTCTCGTCTGTCTGTAGGGGTCGATAATATGGGGTTCCTGCGCCCGGCCGAAGCGCCGGCGCACCCGGTAGCCGCGATTGGACACAGGCTGCTTCATGGGATTCCCTCCAATTGAGAAGCCCAGCTTTGAATGAAGCGGCCTTCGCCGCCTTGACCTGAGTCAATCTGCACGCGCGTCGCTCGGGCCAGACTTGCGCGTCCGTGACAACTATTGGCCTATGAGGGAAAGCCGCCATGCCAACCCAAAGTGGACGCGCACCCAACGGAACGGAGCCAAAGGCTTGCCAGAGGTTCCACGTGTTGCTCCCCCCTCGAGAACTCGCTGGAGATCTGCGAGTGCCAGAAAAGGCCAATGCACTTGTCATATTCGCGCATGGCAGCGGATCGAGCCGTACGAGTCCCCGCAACGTAATGGTGGCGGAAGCTCTTAACGAGCTTGGCCTCGCTACGCTTCTTTTCGATCTCCTCACCGAGAACGAGGCCGAGAACCGCGCGAATGTCTTCGACATTCCCCTGCTTGCCAAGCGCCTGATCCAGGCCGTGCGCTGGGCTCAACAACAGCCGCAAGTTGGCAGCCTCCCCATTGGACTTTTTGGCGCCAGCACCGGCGCAGCCGCTGCGCTCATCGCAGCCCAAAGCCTCGAGCGTGAAGTCGGTGCCGTGGTTTCGCGTGGCGGCCGTCCCGATCTCGCGGGGGACGCGCTCGACCGCGTTGCCGCGCCGACCCTCTTGATCGTTGGGGGCGCGGATCATGAAGTTATCCGACTCAACCAGCAGGCTCTCACGCGGCTGCAGTGCGTGAAGGACCTCGTCATTATACCAGGCGCCACGCATCTGTTTTCCGAACCCGGGGCACTCCAGGTTGTCATCGACCACGCATCGCAGTGGTTCATCCGCCATCTCGTTCGGTCCGGCGCACTGTCCGCCAAGGAGAGATGACATGCCCTTTATCGATCGGTCCGATGCCGGCAGACAATTGGCTCAAGCCCTCGCCCGCTACAAGACACAGCAGCCGGTCGTCCTCGCCCTCCCCCGCGGAGGCGTCCCGGTGGCCGCAGAGATCGCAGCCGCGCTCCAGGCTCCACTCGACCTCGTCATTGTGCGGAAAGTGGGCGTGCCATGGCAACCCGAGCTCGCCATGGGAGCCATCGCCGACGGAAAGTCCCCGATTGTCATACGAAATGAACAGGTCATTCGTGACTCGGGGGTTGAACAGCACGAGTTTGAACTGGCCTGTGGCCGCGAATTGGGCGAAATCGCCCGAAGAAAGCGCCTTTATCTCGGGCAACAGCCGTCCACGGATATCGCCGGTCGCACTGCGATCCTTGTCGACGACGGCATCGCAACAGGCGCCTCGGTCCGCGCGGCGCTGAACGTCATCAAGAAAGGGCTTCCGAAGGCGATCGTTCTCGCCGTCCCTGTGGGGCCTGTCGAAACGCTGCGTGACTTTCGCAACGAAGTGGACGATGTCGTATGTCTAGAGCAGCACGAACCGTTCTGGGCGATCGGCCTGTACTACAGAAATTTCGCGCAACTGGCCGACAAGGAAGTTATCGACATCCTCGCGCGGTTCTCCTCGCATGCAACGTAGCAGCGCAGTAGACCGCGCGGTAAGCCAAGCCGAACCGAGGGAATTAGCGGGGACCCACCACGTACTCATCGACGCGGTTCTAACGGCGCTTGCCACCTCGCGCGAGGGCCTCAGCGGGCAAGAAGCGGCGGTCAGGCTCCGATCTTACGGCCCCAATAGACTGCCGGAAGCAAAGGGCAAAACCATGGCCCTCGTATTCCTTTCGCAGTTCCGCAGCCCTTTTATATATCTTTTACTCGCCGCAGGAGCGGCTTCAGTCGCCATCGGGCATGTGACGGATGCGATTTTTATCCTTGCCGTCCTACTGATCAACGCAGGTGTCGGCACGTATCAAGAATGGCGCGCGGAAACCCGAGCCCGCGCGCTGAAGGAGCTTGTTAGAGGCAGTACGGTGGTACGCCGCGACGGCGTGCTTCAGAGACTGCCCGCCGAAGTTTTGGTACCCGGCGACATCGTTCAGGTCGAAAGCGGAGACAAAATCCCCGCGGATCTTCGACTGATCGATGCTCAAAGACTTCTCGTCGACGAAAGCCTGCTCACGGGTGAATCCTTCGCTGTGCAAAAGTCTGCCCATGCCGCAGTGGCCAGAAACGCTCCGCTCGCCGAGCGGTCAACGATGCTTCACGCCGGTACGGCTGTGCAAAGCGGCCGGGCGTTAGCCGTCACCGTTGCGACAGGACAGCGTACGGCGGTGGGCGCGCTTGCAGCGGCGTTGGACAAACCCTCGCTTCCTCCACCTCTGTTGCGGCGAATGGCGACCTTTTCCCGCCAGGTCGCCGCTGTGATGCTCGTCATCATCATTGGCATCATCGTGCTCGAACTGGGTCGCGGCGCAACTCCAGCAGATATTTTCCTGCTGGCGGTCGCCCTGGCCGTCTCCGCTATTCCAGAGGGGCTTCCCGTCGCGATCACAGTGGCCTTATCAATCGCCATGACCCGCATGGGCCTTCGCCATGTTGTCGTGAAGCAGCTTCCCGCCGTCGAAGGGCTCGGGGCATGCTCGGTCGTCGCCACCGATAAGACAGGAACGCTCACCCTGAACCAACTGACAATCGAGAAAGTCTGGCTGCCCGAATACGGGGATTCATCCCCGGACAATCCCGCGACGGCTGCCCTGTTGATCGCTGGAAGTCACGCCAGCGAGCCGGCCATAAGAGCCGCCCATGCGCTTGTTGGGGATGCCGTTGATCTTGCATTCATCGCGAGCGCTCGAACCTTCGGGGGGAGACCGGACCAGGCCGACACGATCATTGTGGAGCGTATCCCATATGAGCCGGAAAAGCGCCTCGCTGCCGCCTTCCATCGCAACGGTGATCATCTGACCGCCTACGCGAAGGGCGCTCCAGAAACCATCCTGCGGTTATGCCGGAACTCGACAGAGGACGCATGGGAAGCATCTCGGCTGTTGTCGGCGGAAGGTTATCGCGTCATCGCGGTTGCAGCCGGCGGCGTTACGTCGGCCGACGAGACCGCACTGGTGCACCTCAAATTGTTGGGGCTGGCCGCGATCATAGATCCCCTCCGCCCAGAGGCTAAGGACGCGATCCAAAGGGCTCAGGCTGCTGGATTGCGGGTCATCATGGTCACGGGAGATCATCCGATGACGGCGCTCGCCATCGCGCGACAGTTGGGACTTGCCAACGATTCAGAGGACGTCCTCACTGGCGCCGATCTCATGGCTCTGGAAGGACCAGAGTTAGACCGCGCTGTCGCTCGAGCACGAGTTTTTGCGCGCACCGAGCCTCTCCAAAAGCTGACGATAGTACAAAGCCTGAGGCGCCAAGGACATATTGTGGCTGTCACTGGCGATGGAATCAACGACGCCGCCGCGCTTCATTCGGCAGATATCGGCGTTGCCATGGGACGAAGTGGAACCGACGTCGCGCGCGAGGCCGCGGATCTCATTCTTACAGACGACAATTTCTCGTCGATCGTAGCGGGAATCGAAGAAGGCCGCGTTGCTTACGACAATGTCCGCAAGGTCGTGCTGCTGACTATCTCGACCGGCGCGGCCGAACTCCTCCTCATGCTTTTGTCGACGCTTGCCGGCCTACCGCCGCCACTGACGGCCGTTCAGCTCCTATGGCTAAATTTAATTACCAATGGAATTCAGGATGTCGCCCTCGCATTCGAAAAAGGCGAGCCTGGCGTGCTGAGGCGCGCTCCGCGTCCTTCGGCGGCCCATATATTTGACCGGCGCATGATAGAGCAGGTCGCGATCAGCGGCGGCACTATCGGTGTTTTGGCGTTTTTCTATTACTCCGCGGCCCTCTCGGCGGGACTGGCGCATGAAGCTGCTCAAGGCACTGTCCTATGGCTCCTGGTCTGGTGCGAAAATGCGCACTGCTTCAATTGTCGCTCGGAGACGCGCTCGGTTTTTAGAATCCCGCTCGGGCACAATCCGCTTTTGATCGTCGCCGTGGTAGTTACCCAAGTGATCCAGATACTCGTACTTTATGTTCCACCACTTCGCGATCTCCTGTCGCTAGGCGCACTCTCGCCGGCTGATGGCCTTCTTCTTGCTGCAGGTGGGTTTGTCGTTCTTGGAGTCATGGAGCTCTACAAGCTGATCCTCCGCTACGTGAGCGCCAGCGCCAACGACCATTACCCCGATCGGCCCCGCGCGTCATAGTTTCTCCCAAATTCCGATTTCCTCATCGAGCCTGTCAACTTCGATACCCATGAAATCGGCGCGAGATACGATTCCGACAACATGGCCCGCGTCGACGACCGGCACGTGCCGAAATCCGCCGTCGCGCATAAGCCGGAGCGCGTCTATCGCGGTTCGATCGGACGGCAAGACGTTCGGTGCGCGTGTCATGACCTTGGAAAGCGTTGTCCTCGCCGGCGACCTGCCTTCGGCGAGCACCCGGCAGACGGCATCGCGGCCGGTAAAAATTCCCGTCAAACTGCGGTCGGAACCGAGAATCATGACCGCGCCGACGCGCCGATCGCGCATCCGCTGGCAGGCATCCCTCACCGTCGCATTCGGCGGCAAAACCAACGGATCCTGATTTTCCACGATTTCTGACAGCAATCTCATGAGAAATTGACCTTCCCGATTACAGAGTCATAAAAATTATACATAGCGCGAACTCGACAGAGGCCCTTGAGCCAGATCAAGCGGACGCCCCCATCAAGCGCTCTAAGTTAGGATTCGTTCGGAGCCGAGCCGCTGCTTCGGCATTTTTCCCCTGGCGGATTGTCGAAATGTCCATTCCACTTTGCGATACGCTACTGCTGACCGACCTCTATCAGCTCACCATGCTGCAGGCTTATTGGGCGAACGGAATGACGAGTACGGCAGTGTTCGAGCTCTTTATCCGAAAGCTTCCTCCCCGGCGTAACTTTCTGATGGCAGCCGGTCTAAGCCAGGCGCTCGATTTTCTGGAGCATTTGAGATTCTCTCCTCGGGACCTGGATTACCTGCGGGGCTCTGGCCGGTTTTCTGGCGAATTTATCGATTGGCTGGTCGAATTCCGCTTCACCGGCGACGTGGATGCTATGCCGGAAGGCACAGTATTCTTTGCAAATGAGCCGATCATCCGCGTGACGGCACCGCTTCCGGAAGCACAGTTTGTCGAAACCCGCCTGATGAATTTTCTGCATTTTCAAACCATCGTTGCATCTAAAGCTACAAGAATGGTGCTCGCGGCGGCGGGGCGAGCATTGATCGATTTCGGCCTACGCCGTGCCCATGGCGGGGAAGCGGGCCTCTTGGCGGCAAGAGCGAGCTACATCGCCGGATTCTCCGGCACGGCAACCGCCCTTGCGGAATCGGCGTTCGGGATTCCCATCAGCGGCACAATGGCTCATTCCTTCGTGCAAGCTCACGAATCGGAAGAAGCGGCCTTCATGGCATTTGCCCGGGCACGTCCGCACCATTTGATCCTGCTGATCGACACCTATGACACGGCGAAGGCAGCTGAAACCGTTGTCCGGATTGCGCCAAAGCTCCGAGCGGAAGACATCATCATCGAGGGCGTTCGGATCGACAGCGGTGACCTCGCGGTGGAGGCACGTCGTGTGCGGAAGATCCTCGATGCGGGCGGCATGAGGCACGTGCAAATCTTTGCCAGTGGTGGCTTGGACGAAAATGCGCTGCAGGAGCTTCACCGGCGGCAGGCACCCATCGATGGCTATGGCATCGGCACGAGTCTGGTAACCAGCTCCGATGCTCCGGCACTGGATTGCGCCTACAAGCTTCAGGAATATGCCGGCATCCCGCGACGCAAGACCTCGCAGGGGAAAACGACATGGCCAGGGCGTAAGCAGGTCTGGCGATCGTTTGGACCGGATGGGACAATGGCCGGCGACGTGATCACGACCGCGGAGGATTCGCAACCCGGCACCCCGCTCCTTATCCCATATATGCGCCGGGGTCGTCGGCTGTCGAATGGCCCGACTCTGGTTGAAAACAGGGCCCTTGCGACCGAGGAGCTGCGAAAACTTCCGCAATCCTTGCGAAGCCTCGAGGTCGCGCCCTACCCAGTAGAAGTCGCGCCGGCATTGCAAAGATTGGCGGACGAGTGCGGCCAGCGCGAGCGCGCCTCGCCGTAGTGATTGGCAAGGCGATTTCGCCGCTTAAAGAACCGCCTGGTCGCGCTTCGTTTCGCTTTGGTAGTTGTTCGTCGCCCGAAAGGGTCAACATTGATTCGCATCAAGGCGAGTGATGCAATTGGGTCTAACATAGTTTTATTCGGACGCCGCATCTTGCACGGGCGGCGTTGCCAACCGTGGTGGAGTAAATGGTTGTCAACTCTGGCCATAATCCGGCGCCCCTTTACCGTTTCGTGTTCTTTCGCGATATGGTGAATGACCGGGGCGATCACTTCCGGTGCCATGTTGGCACCGTCAGGATTTCCCATGCGCGTTCGCCAGAGCGAGCCCTTGCCGCGGCTCTGCGGAAGTTCGAACGTCAGCATGGATTGTCGAATTGGCAAAATCTTGCGCACGGCTATGAATTTCACGAGGGCGAATCCCACACCCCTGAACGGCCGTGCTGATGTACCAGCCGGTTTCATGAAGAAACCCTCCCTACCGTGCCCCGCCGCAAGCCCCTCGATAACGAGGCTCGGAGCTCAGCGATGCGGAATGTGACGACCGACGATGCACAATCCGAGGTCGTGGCCTTCTTGGCCGACCCAGCCACTTACGGCCTGAGTCATGGGGAGGTAGCCCACCTCCGCACTCATATTTCGGAGATTTTCATTGCCGGCGATCGGGTTCTTAAGGTGAAAAGAGCCGTTCGCTATGCATTCGTCGATTTCTCGACGCTCGAGGCACGCCATGCCGCTTGCGAAGCGGAATTCCACCTTAACCGCCGAACCGCGCCGGAAATCTATCTTGGCGTCGTTGCTGTGCGCCGCGGCGTTGCCGGGGAATTGGTTCTCGATCACCCCGGTCGACCGGCAGTCGGCGAGCCGGTCGAGTGGGCTGTTGTCATGCGTCGCTTCGATGAACAGCAGACATTCGACCGATTGGCGGGGGAGCAAGCCTTACGGCCGGAGTGGATCGACGATCTTGTGGATGGCATGATTGCCATGCATGCCGGCGCCGAGATTTACGGCGCGCCATATGGCGGCCGTAAAAGCCTCGAAGATGTCATCGGCGAGAACGCTATCGACATGGCTGCCCAACCGGCATGCTTCGCCGCGGAGCGGGTAGAGGCCTTAATTGCGGCTCAAAGAAACCTGCTCGCGATCAACGCTGACCTGCTTGACGGTCGACGCGACAGAGGGCATGTCCGCCGTTGCCATGGCGATCTCCATCTTGCGAATGTCGTTCTCTGGCGCAACCGGCCGACTATTTTCGATTGCATCGAGTTCTCCGACCGGCTCGCCGTTATCGACGTCATGTACGATTTGGCATTCCTGCTGATGGACCTCGAGGTGCGCGGACTTAGGAGTCTTGCCAATAAAGCGCTGAGCCGCTACCTCGGCCGGCAGGGTGAACCCGAGGTTCTTTCGGCTTTGCCGCTCATGATGTCCCTGCGCGCCTGCGTGCGTTCTAAGGTCACAGCAATGGCCATTCCCGGAGCGAAGGACGCTGCCGAGGCGACACGAAGGACCATGCTGGTCGAGCATCTGCTTGAAGCAGCCGAACGGTTCGCCGCCCCCGCGCCCCGCCCCTGCCTGGTAGCGATCGGCGGCCTCTCGGGAACGGGAAAGACGACCTTGGCTGCCGGGCTGGCGCCGGAGCTGGGCCGGTCGCCTGGTGCCCTGATACTGCGTAGCGATGTCATCCGAAAGCGACTGGCGCAGGTGCCGCCGGAGCGGCGTCTTCCGGAGGGCGACTACACTCGGAACCGCAATCGGCAGGTGTACGATACCGTTTACAACGAAGCGGCGGCCGGCTTGGCGGCCGGCCAATGCATTGTCGTCGACGCTGTTTTCAGCCGCGAGCCCGATCGCCGTTCGATCGAAGCGGTGGCAGCGGCCGCCAAGGTCGATTTTCTGGGAATTTGGCTGGAAGCTCCCGGTCCCGCGCTCAAAGAACGCGTGGCCAAAAGGGCCGCCGATGCGTCCGATGCCACGGCAGAGGTCATCGCCCGGCAGCTCGCGGAAGAAACGGGACCTATTGGGTGGATTCGACTGGATGCGTCATCTGAGTCGAATGCCGTGCTTGGCAAGGCCCTCGCACGACTGCCCGACAAATATCGCAGCCCTCCTTGTCTGCGTCGGACCGGCTCGGTCGGGAGCAGCTAGGCCTGGGTCACGAGCGCCGCTAAGCGCTGTTCGCGTCATCGCAGAGGGGCGAGGATGCGTCGAGCACTTTTCCGGCGACATCGTGCGAATAGCGGGCAAGGTCGTCGACCGAAATGATTCCCACCAATCGGTGGCCCCGGGTCATCACTGGGAGGCGGCGCAACCGCTCTGCTTTCATCATTTCGGCGGCTTCATGATAGCTCTGGTCTTCGTAACAGAAGATGACATGACTCGTCATGACATCCTTGACGGCAGTCGTTTCCGGGTCACGCCCCATGGCGACGACGCGACAGCAAATATCTCGGTCAGTGATCAACCCGACCAATTTACCTTTGTCCAAAACAGGCAGTGCACCAATGTTCAACTGATTTAACTGGTGGGCACAAGCGTGGACTGTTGCTTGCGGGGAAACGGTGAGCAGCTTGGTCGACATGAGATCTTTCACGAGCATGTTCCAGCACTCCTCGCCTTCACATAGAAAACATCCTGTTTTTCATAATAGACATGATCGGCCATGGGCTGATGTTGATTCAAATCAACCTTCCTGAGCGCACCTAGGCCTAAAGTGGCGTTTCCTTACTGATGGTGGATTCTATGTCTTCAGGCGTCATCCTTGCTCATCTTGGCGGCACCGAGACGGAAACCAGCGTGTTGAACACGGCCCTGGCGCTCGCAAGGCCGATTGACGGCCATATAGACGCGCTTTTCGTAAGGCCTGATCCAAGCAAGAGCACTCACGCCTTTGAAGAAGGCTTCTATGCAGGTTCCTATGCCCCATTGGTCAAGGCTATTGAACAGCAGTGGACCGATCTGAGCAAAAACATATTCGAGCGCTTCGAGAAATGGCGCGCGACGAAGCAATTGCACGCCCGTTATGAACCGAATGGTGGAAATCCGTCGGTCGAATGGCGGGAAATTATCGGCGATGAGCGCGAGGTCATAAAACATGCCGGCCAGCTCGCGGACGTTATCGTCATGGCGCATCGGACTGGCCAAGCCCAAAGCCAGGGCGAGCCACTATTCGAGACAGCGCTCCTCGGAACCGGCCGGCCAATCGTCTTGGCTCCTCCCCATGCACATGGCGATTTAGCGTTGGAAAAAATACTCGTCGCTTGGAACAGCAGCCCGGAAGCGGCGCGGGCCGTTGGCGCAGCCCTACCTCTCCTCAGCAAGGCGACTGAGGTATTTGTTTTCTCCGCCCGTGAAGGAAAGATAAGCGGCCGTTCCGCCGAAGAACTGGTGGAGTACCTAAGCTGGCATGGTGTCCGCGCTTCCGTATTTTCAAGCCGCAATGACACAAACTCAGTGCCCGAGGCAGTCCTCGCCGCGGCGAAGCGGAGTCGGGCAGACCTGCTCGTTATGGGTGCTTATACCCACAGCCGCCTTCGTGAACTGGCTTTCGGCGGAGTAACCCGCCACGTTCTCAGTCATGCGGCTTTATCCGTCTTCATGAGCCACTAAACCGGATGGTCTTTAGGCGGCCCTGTGTTTTTAAAAACACAGGGAAACGATTTTATCGGGACTTGATCGAGATCAACCACGTGACGTGAGCGCTGGCTACGATGGACGACATGTCAAATTCATCCGATCAAGGTCTAACCGTTCGCGTGAAGACACGCACGAAATCCGCAAAGAGCCGTGGCGCCGCCGTCGCGCCGATTACCCGAAAAACACGTCTATCGAAGTCGACTCCGAGCGGCGCTATTCCAGCGACAAAGTCTGCGTACGTCAATCCGGGTAAGAGGCTTCTTGCCAAACCCACTACGCCGAAATCGTAGCTTGCTTCTGGTCGCGCTGCTTTCCTTCGCGGCGTTCCTGTACACCACTCAACCACTTCGGCTTGTCCAGGCTTCAGCACAGTGAATTTCCACGCGTCCAAATAAAAACCTCTGAGGCTGAACCATGGGTTCCATCGAAATAGATTCTCCGCCACGGCGTTTCTCAAGAGTGGCTCGCACCGCGTCGGCAGCGTCTGAGATTGCGGCACACTGCCCAGCACTTCGCCAGTACGCGGGCAGGTTCACTCGCAATGCCTCCGATATCGACGACTTGGTTCAGGAATGCGTCCTCCGGGCATTGACCAAACTGGAGCAATTCGAGCCCGGCACAAATCTGAGGGGATGGTTGAAGGTCATTCTGCATAATGTCTTCCTTGATGGCTTAAGGCGTAGAGCTCGGGCTCGGAAACTCGTCGATGCCTACGCGGTGTCGGGACATGAAGCAGTGACCAGTCCCGACCAGTTCGCCAGGCTAGAAGTCCAAGCCGTCGATAGGGCTCTAGTGTAGCGATTCTAACGCTTGTTTTGCACGGGCGACCTTTTGAAAGATT
>CAZOBN010000007.1:0-56344 GCA_964577835.1 uncultured Rhizobiaceae bacterium | reverse complement strand
AGCGCGTCGATGTAGCCCGAGTCGTCGATTTCGCGCAGCATGTGGAAGTCCCACAGGGCCAGCGGATGGATCTTCTCGGCTTCCTTGCTCTGCCGCTTGGCCTCTTCATAGACGTTGAAGACCGCGTCGAGCGACGGATAGAGCTTGGGCTCCAGGATCGGCGCGAGGTCGTCGTAGATCTTGGTCGCGATCTCGCGGTCGAGCGCCCCTTCGTCGACGTGCTTGTCCATGATGATCTTGATGGTCGCTTCGCGCTCGGTCTTGAAGAAGGCGATGCCGTCGAGCAGGCCCTTGAGCACGCGCTTGACGATGTCCGGGTTCTTCTGGACGAACGGTAGGCTGGACGACACGGTGGTGAAGAACACCATGTGCTGGGCCGGGATATCGATCACCTTGAGGCCGGCGCGCTCGGCGAACGTGCGGTTCGGCTGGGACACGAAGGCCGCGTCCACTTCCTTGGTCTTGACCGCGTCGAGCATGTTCATGTTCTGGCGGCGCGGATCCTTGGCGAAGCTGCCGAACTGCACCATCTCGAAATCGTCGCGGTCCTGGTCGAGGCCGTTCTGCTTCAGATAGAGCCAGTCGTTGAGGCCCGGGTGGCGGCCCTTCGTGCCGAACTTCTTGCCCTTGATGTCGCCGATCTTGTTGATGCCGGTCTCGGCACGGGTCAGCAGCGAGATCTTGTTCAGGCTGACGGACTGGCCGAGATAGACCCAGTTGTCGCCGCGTACGCGGGCCGCATAGGTCGAGACGTGATTGCCGCTGGTGAATTCGACTTCGCCGGTCGGCACCAGCTTATGGGCGTCGCCACGGCTGATCTCCTTGTCGTAATCGACGCTGAGATTCTGGCGGTCCCACGCGCCGCACTCCTGCACGACGTGCATCAGGGACAGATGGCTCTCGGAACGGTAGGGGAAGTTAATATGGTCGACCACGCTGGCTCTCCTCTCTATCTTCGTTTTCGGAAATACGTCACCGCCGCGCGCCCCGTTCAGGCACGCTGTGGCAAATCCTGTAGAAACTTCAGCTTGTCCTGCCACTTGTGGCGGATCTTTTCGGCGTAGTCCTTCGACACGGTGTTGACCTTGGGGAACCGGTCCTTCCAGTGATAGGGGCGCACCGCGTAGATGATCATGCGCGAATTGGTCATATCGCCGGCCGCGCGCTTCTCCGGCGACAGGATCGGGTCGAGATAACCGCTCCAGCAGCCGTCGATGATGTCGGTCTGGGTCTTCGGGTCCCAGCGGGTGGCGAGCGCCCACATCACCTCGGCTTCGTTGGTGATGTCGATGTCGTCGTCGACCACGATGGTGAGCCGGCCGAGGAAGGCGGCGGGTCCGGCGCCGGTCGCCACCAGTCCCGCCATCTTGGCGTGGCCAGGATGGAGCTGCTTGATGGCGATGACGTTGATGAAGCGGGTGCCGCCCGCGGCGAGCTTCCATACCCCCTCGACGCCGGGCACGCCGGCGTTTTCAAGAGCATCCCACAAGGCGGCGGAGCCGGCGATGTGGGTGTGGCGGCCGGGATAGGTCGGCTTCACCGGGGGCTGGCCGATGATGATCGGGTCGTTGCGGTAATAGATGTTTTTGACGCGCAGCACCGGTTCGGGCCGCGCGTTGGAGGCGTAGTAGCCGGGCCATTCGCCGAATGGCCCCTCGACCCGGGTTTCGACCTCGGGCGAGGGCACTTCGCCCTCGAACGCGACTTCCGCATCGGCGGGGATCGGCAGGCCGGTCAGCTTGCCCTTGACCACCTGGATAGCGCGGCCGAGCTGGCCGCCGGCGATCGCCAGTTCGGAAACGCCGGGCGGGAAGGCGACGCGCCCGACACCGCCGAGCACCGGCGCCTGTCCGACGCAGACCACCATGGGGCAGGCCTGGCCGCGCTCCCAGTATTTGCGCCGGATGACATTGCCGTGCTTGCCCGGCTCCATGAAGACGGTGACGGTCTTCTTATCGTGCATCTGGGTGCGGTAGGTGCCGATGTTGACCCAGTCGGAATCCGGATCCTTGGTGATCACCAGACATTCGGTGCCGATGTAAGGTCCGCCATCCTCGGCATGCCAGACCGGCGCCGGGAAGCGGAAGATATCCACGTCGTCGCCGGAAATCACATTGTCCAGGATCGGGCCACTCGCGACCCATTCCGGCGGGATCGGCTCGGTTTTCTTGCCCTGCTTGGATGTCTGGCGGAAGTGGCGCACAGCATCCATGTCGAGCTCGCCGACCATGAATTTGGAGGTGCGCACGTTCATGACGACGCGGGCCGACGGATCGCAGCCCGTCATCTTCTGAAACAGCAGGACCGGGGGAAACAGGTTCTCGAGGCTGAGCTCGTAGATCGCGCCCATCTCGTGCTTGGGGTCGGCGCCTTCGATGACCTGCAATTGCCCTTCGGCCTGGGCGGCGCGCAGGAATTCGCGCAGATCGCCGATGGCGGCGCGACGGTGGTCGTTGGACTTGGCTGCGGTCATGGCTCCCCGGTACTGACTGTTCACCCGTTCGGGTCGTTGTTGGCGTTGGCTTTATGCCATGCGCCGGGGCATTGTGCCATGATTTCCAAAATCTGATATGAATTTTCCGTTTTGGAATGAAATATGTCGAACCTCCCGCAGCCGCTCTGCTAAAGGACTTGCGGGGTCAGGAAACGCAGGGAAAAAATATGTCGAAATCTATGGGTTTTGCGGCGCTGGTTCTGGGCGCCGTTGCGTCTTTTGCCAGCGCCGCGGCGCGGGCCGACGACTTTTATGCCAACCGCCAAGTCACCCTCCTGATCGGCAACAATGCCGGCACCAGCTATGACGTCAGCGCGCGGTTGATCGGCCGCCATATCGGCCGCCTGATCCCGGGGAATCCCGCCATCGTGCCGAGGAACATGCCAGGCGCCAGCGGGCTGATCGCCACCAACCATGCGGTCAATATCGCGCCCCAGGACGGCTCGGTCATCGTCGCCGCGCTGCAGACCATCCCGCTGCGCCAGGTGCTGGGCGACGAGAACGTCAAGTTCGACGCCGCCAAGCTCCATTGGATCGGCAACCCGGCGACCTCGGTCAATGTCATCGTCACCTGGCATGCCTCGCCGGTGAAGACCATCGCCGATGCCAAGGCGAGGACGGCGCAGATGGGCGCTACCACCCGCGACGCGGCGAGCGGCGTCGAGGTGGCGCTCGCCAACAATCTGGTCGGCACCAAGTTCAAGCTGGTCAGCGGCTACAAGGGCAACGACATCGACCTGGCCATGGAGCGCGGCGAGGTGGACGGCCGCGCCGGACAGTCGTGGGATGGCTGGAAGCTGACCAAGCCGGATTGGGTGCGTGACAAGCGGCTCAACGTCCTGGTGCAGCTCGGGTTGACCCGCGCCAAGGACCTGCCCGACGTACCGCTGATCAGCGAGTTGGCGAGCAGCGACGAGCAGAAGCTGATCCTCGACTTGTTCGCCATTCCGATCGCGCTCGGCCGGCCGCTGTTCGTCGGTCCCGGCGTGCCGGCGCAGCGGGTCGCCATCTTGCGCGCCGCCTTCCGCGCCACCATGACGGACAAGGAGTTTCTCGCCGAGGCCAACAAGCTCAATCTTGATGTCGATCCGATCTACGGCGAGGAACTGCAGACCCTGGTGCAGCGCATGCTGCAGACGCCGGCGGCGACCGTCGCCAAGGCGCGGGAGGCGATGACCTATAAGGAATAGGGAGCGCGAGCAATATCGGTGTCGTTCGTGAGGGCCTGGCGCAACCCGACCATCTCGTCGTCGATGCCGCGCCTGGTACGGAGTGCGGGCCGGATGCCCGGGAGGGGGTGACATGGAATTCGAAAATCGAACCGCGCTGATCACCGGGGCGGCGGGCAACCTCGGGCGCGCCGCCGCGGCGGCTTTTACCGAGGCGGGCGCCCGCCGCGTGCTGCTCGACAACAATGCCGAGGGCCTGCGCGCGGCTTACGGCGGCGACCGGCGCGACCAGGTCAGCATCATGGCGGATCTCGCCGATCAGGCTTCGCTCAAGCGGGCGGTCGAAGCGGCACTCGCCAAGTTCGGCCGCATCGATGTGCTGTGCAACATCGCCGGCGGCTTCCGCATGGGGCATCCGGTGCATGAGACGCCGGCGGACGTCTGGCGCCTGATGATCGACCTCAACGCCGGCTCATTGATCAACATGGCGCATGCGGTCGTGCCTCACATGATCGCAGCCGGCTCGGGCAAGATCGTCAATGTCGCGGCCATGGGCGGCCTGCGCGGCGGCGCCAACATGGGTGCCTATGCCGCGGCGAAGAGCGCTGTGATGCGGCTGACCGAAAGCATGTCCGCCGAATTACGCGAGAAGCACATCAACGTCAATTGCGTGCTGCCGAGCATCATCGACACGCCGGCCAACCGCGCCGACATGCCAAAGGCGGATCCGAAGCGCTGGGTCGATCCCCGCGCGCTCGCCGATGTGATCCTGTTTCTCGCATCCGACCGGGCGCGCGCCGTGCACGGCGCCTCCGTGCCCGTCGTCGGCCTGAGCTGATCGCTATTTGACGATCAGGCAGGCGCACTTGGCATGGTGCATGACCTTGTGCGACACGCTGCCGATGACCAGCGTCCCGATCTCGCTCAAGCCGCGTGTGCCCAGGACGATCACATCGGCCTTGGCCTTGTCCGCCGCCTTGAGGATGCCGGTGGTGGGATCGCCGTTCTCGACAACGCGGGCGACCTTCGGCGCCTTGCGGCGCGTGGCGATCTTTTCGGCTTCGTCGAGGATGACCTTGGCGAGCGCTCTGATGATGGAGGGTAGTGCCGGGACCCAGGAATGCAGATCGCGCTCCGGTCCGGCGCTGGCCATGATCTTGTGAATGCGCGTCAGCTCGGCTTTCGCTTCCTTCGGTAGCCGTTTCAGCAGCGGTGAGGCTTCGAGATCCTCCAGCATCATCGATTTCGGAAGAACCGTCACCAGCGTCAATTTCGCGTTGTAGGCCGCAGCCAAGTCGGCCGCCTCGATAGTCGCCCGGGATGCGTGTTCCGATCCATCCGTCGCCAGGACAATGCTTTTGAACATTCCGACCTCCTCTATGAACCACCCTAGTATGGACGATAAGGGAGGCGGAACTTATCGGTATTGATGCATGTCAAACCGGAACGGCGCGGGTACCTTGGCCAAATTGCTGGAATTGCGCGAATTCCAGACGCGGGCCGACGGCTGCATCCGGCCTGGGCGCGGCGTTTTAGACGGCGGTGGCGCGCATGGAAGGACGCTGATTGATCCGGTCGAGCCATTGGGCCAGATGGGGGTGTTGGTTGCGCCACGGGATCTCCGGCAGGCGGAAATCCAGATAGGCGAGGCCGCAGGCAAGCGCGATGTCGCCCAGATCGAACCGATGTTCGTCTCCTAGATATGCTGGCGTGAAGAGAGGGAGCACGCGCTCGATCGCACGGCGCTGGCGCGCGGTCCAGTCGGACCATTGGCGCTCCGCCGGGCGCCGCCGTTCGATGACCATGATGAAGGCCGCGTCGATCAAACCCTGGGCGATGGCCACGCGCGCCATGACGCGCCAGCGGTCGCCCTCGATCAGCTTGCGGCCGTGTCCGATGCCGTCGAGATAGGCACCGATCGTCGTGCTCTCCGTGATGAGTGTGCCGTCCTCGGTGAGCAGGGCCGGCACCTTGACGAGCGGATTGACGGCGAGCAGCTCGGGCGGATCGACCCAGGGATCGACCTCCACCATCTCCAACTCGTCGATCAATGCCTTTTCATGGGCAACGACCCGTACCTTGCGGGCATAGGGCGAAGGCTTGTTGTAGTAGAGCTTCATGACATCACCCGTTGGCCGGTTGCGGTCCGCGACTGAATGCGTTGGCCGCGAGATCGATGACGACGGCGATGGCGAACGCGATGGCGCCGATGGTGAAAACCAGCAGATAGAGATCGCCGAAATTCGCGAAAATGGCGGAATAAGCGTAAGCGGCGATCGCCTGCCCGATGGCGAAGGAGGCGGTGCAGCGGCCCCAGGCGACGGCCTGGGCGCCGTTATTGCCCGGAGTCAGTTCGCGGGCGCGGCCGAGCGTCAGGGCGACGCTGCCGGATATGAAGCTGCCGATGGTGAAGCTCGAGATCAGAAGCGACAGGGGCGCGGTCGACAGCACCGGCAGAAATACGGCAACAGCCTGCAGGACCAGACTCAGGCGCAGGGCGCGGCGGAAGCTGATGCGGTCGGCGATGAATCCGGCACACAATGGTCCGATGACCGAGCCGATGCCGAACGCGAGCCAGTAGGTGGCGCCGACCTCGACTCCCCGACCGAGTCCGCGCGCGATGAAATCGACCAGGAAGATCACATGGGTGACCTGTCCCATGGCGGTCAGGCCATATTCCACATAGAGGGCGCGCAAGAGGCCGGCATTCTCGGGACGCGGCGCGGCCGGATGCGGCTCGTCATGCAGCGTCTCCTGGGTATTGGGCCAGGCATTCCAGGCGAGAATGGTGAGGATGAGGGAGGCGATGCCGATTCCGATCCAGGCCTGGGAGACGCCGAAGCGCAGAAGTAGGGGTATCAGGGAGCCCGAGGCGACGATGCCGAGGCCGACCCCGAGGAAGATGGCGCCGGCCGCGACACCGCGCCGCGAGGGCGGCACATGGGGCAGCACCATCGGGGCGGCGAGCACCATGAGGAAGCCGCCGGCGGCGCCGGCGGTGAAGCGCCAGGCGAAGAACCAATCCGGGCTGAGCGGCCAGGCGCAGGCGAAGAAGCTGGCGGTGGCCAGCAGCATCATGCCGCGCAGCAGGGGCACGTTCGGCACGCGCCGTCCGATCGGCCCGGCGGACAGCGCGCCCAGCAGGTATCCGGCGATGTTCGCCGCGCCGAAATAGATCGTCTGGGATGGCGAGAACCATTCCGCCGCGATCTGCGCCGGGATGAGCGGCGTGTAGGCGAAGCGGCCGAAGCCGTTGGCGATCAGGCTGGCGCACAGGCCGGCGAAGATCACCCGCAACGGGTTCGCTGTTTTGCTGGAGGCGGTCGCCGGCCTGATGTCCACGATGTCCTCAGCCGTTTTCTGGCGGAGGCAGTCTATGTGGCGGACCTGGCGGAGAAAAACGAATTTAACTGATAGCGCCTATCGGATTCGGCGATGGCGGTTCATTCGGCCGCTTCGCTGCATTGAGCGGCGCCCTGCACGCGCATCAGAAAGGCGGCCAACGCGCTCGAAACGAAGCCGTCGCGGCGGCGGATGAACAGGGTTTCCACGGCGGATTCCGATGAGAGCAGGGCATGGACGGCGACCCGCCCGTCGCGCCATACGGCGCCGACCAGCGCTTTCGGCAGCAGTGTCACGCCCAACCCCGCGGCAACGCAGCTTACGATGGATTCGATGGTGCCGAATTCGAGCCAGCGCAAGCCGACGACGCCACGCCGGGCGAGTATCTCCTCGAAGCGCTGGCGATAGGAGCATCCGGCGCGCAGCACGATGAGTTTGAGGTCGGGCTTCTTCAACAGCTCGTCCAGATTCGTGACGGCTGGCGCGGTGAGCACAACCAGTTCCTCGCGCACGACAGGCCGCCATTCCAGCTCGGGATGATCGACCGGGCCGCAGACGAAGGCGCCTTCGAGCCGGCGCGCCAACACCTCCTGCACCAGTTCGGCGCTGGTTCCGGTGCGCAGCACGAGGTCGATCCCGGGGTAAGCGGCGACATAGTCGGCCAGGAGGGGTGATAACCGAAGCGCCGCGGTCGTTTCCAGCGAGCCGATCACCAGTCCGCCCTTCGGCGTGCCGTCCTCCGCCACGGCGCGATGGGCATCGTCGATGAGGCGTTGCATCTGGATGGCGTAGGGGAGCAGGCGCCGGCCGGCATCGGTGAGCGACACGCCGGTGCTGTAGCGTTCGAACAGCGGCGTCCGCAATTCCTCTTCGAGGGCGCGAATGCGCGCCGTCACGTTCGATTGCACGGTGTGCAATTCGGATGCGGCGCGATTCATGGCGCCCAATCGCGCGACGGCCTCGAAAATCTTCAGATCCGCGGCGTCCATGTTCAAATGTTAGCAGAGTGCGTCCCTCGCCGAATGCGCAAAAACGATGGTTTCTTCAAGCTATGGGCGAGCGCGAAACAAATCATCCGGAATCGACCGCACACCCTGCAACCTTTCTTGGCTTGGCGGGTTACTCTGGAACACCTCTAAGCTGCAAAGTGCGCCGGCCTTCGCGACGCGGAGTCGAGAAGTGTTTTGTATGCGGGGGTGATCCACCACCCGATTGGAGGAATGGATCGCATGTTTATGCACAACAAACGTTTGATGTACACGGTCCGGGTATCCGAACCGAACCCGGCGCTCGCGAGCCTGATGCTCGAGCAGTTCGGCGGACCACAGGGCGAGCTCGCCGCGGCGATGCGCTATTTCACCCAGGCGTTGTCGGAGGACGATCCCGGCCGCAAGGACATGCTGCTCGACATTGCGACCGAGGAGATCAGCCATCTCGAAGTGATCGGCAGCATCATCGTCATGCTCAACAAGGGCGTGAAGGTCAAGATGGCGGAGGGCGCCGAGCAGGGCGAATTGATGCGCGACGTGTTCAGCGGCGGCGAGAGCCACACCACGTCGTTGCTGTTCGGCGGGGGAGCGCCCCTGATCAATTCGGCCGGCGTGCCCTGGACGGCGGCCTATGTCGATACCATCGGCGAACCCACGGCCGACCTTCGCTCCAATATTGCCGCCGAGTCGCGCGCCAAGATCATCTACGAACGGCTGATCAATGTGACCGATGATTCCGGCGTCAAGGATGCGCTCGGCTTCCTGATGACGCGTGAGGTGGCCCATCAAAAGTCGTTCGAGAAGGCGCTTTATGCCATCCAGCCGAACTTCCCGCCCGGCAAGCTGCCGCCCAAGAAGGAATTCAAGGACACCTACTACGATTTGTCCAAGGGCGAGAATGGCGCCATGCGCGGACCCTGGAACGAGGGCAAGGAGTGGCGGTTCATCGACGATATGGAAGAATCCATGGCGGTCGATGGTGGCAACGGTGAAGCCTCGGTCGGGCTTGGCAGCGACGAAGAGAGGCTGCTGGCCAAGGTTGTCAAGCGCACCCAGTCGCGTACCGATATCGATCCGACGACCGGGGCGGAGCTGGGGTCGGGCAAGGCGTCTGGAAACGGAGCCTCGCGGCCCTGATCCCGTCCGAAAGGCTGTCCGCTCGGAAGCCTAATACTAAAGCGCCGCCAGTCCGAAGACTGGCGGCGCTTTCCGTTGGTCCGAGAGCGAAGGGGCGGAAGGGGGGACGCTGCTTCGCTCTGTCGTCCACCGGATTACGGATTTGTTTGCCGTGGCGCGCGCGGCTTTCGCGTGCTGGTGCTCTGAGCCCTCTCGGCGCTCGGGGGCTCGGCCTTGCCCGACGACTGCTGCGCTTTATTGCCTGGTGGCTCGCCTGCGTGGGTTTGGGTGGATTTGGATGCCGGTTGTGAGCCGGGCGCCTGCTGGGCGCGCTTGGTGGTGGATGCCGCCGCTTGGGTCATGCTCGGCGCAGCCGGATGCGCCGGCCGGCCCGGCGACGCGGCCCCGGTCTGCCGGGAACTCGTGTGCTCGGCGCCGCGGATTTCCCCGGGGCGATCCTCCTTCGCCGTCCCAGCGCCTAGAATCTCCCGTTCGGCCGTATGCCAATGGTCCTGATCGCGTCCATGCGGCCGGCCTTCGCCCTCCCAGATCTCGTAAGCGCGCTTGGCGATGTCCGAATGGGAAGGTTGACTCATATTCGCGACTCCGTTCGTCAATTCACGTCGTTCTCACGAGCCGGTCGGCCGCAGCTGCTGGGCCGCCATCTCCTGCTCGATCGCCACGTCCTCCTGGACGTTCGCCGGCACCAGCTCCGCATAAAGCGAGAGATAGCGCTGGGCGGAGCGGCTCCACCGGAAATCCTGCTTCATGGCCCGCACCTGCATGGCGCGCCAGGCCACGGGCTTGCGATATTGACCGCAGGCACGCTCGACGGCGTCGGACAGGCCGCTCACCGTCGCATCGTCGAACACGAATCCGGTCGCGCCTGTCTTCAAATCGCTCCCGGCTTCGTGGCGCACGACCGTATCCTGCAGCCCGCCGACGTTGCGAACGATCGGGATGGTGCCGTATCGCATGGCATACATCTGCACGAGACCGCACGGCTCGAACCGCGAGGGCGCTGCCAGGATGTCGGAACCGGCGAGAATTCGCCGCGCCAGCGGCTCTTCGTAGCCAATGCGTACCGCAACCGCGCCGGGATACTGCGCTTCGAGAGACTTCAACCCTTGCTCGATCGCGTCGTCGCCTTCACCGCAGACGATCAACTGGCCGCCCTGCTCGGCGATCACCGGCATGATTGCCGGCAGCATGTCAGCCATCTTCTGTTCGGTCAGCCGGCTGATGAAGGCGATGATCGGGGCGTCGGGGGCGGGGATGAGGCCCAATTCCGCCTGCAGCGCCGCCTTGCAGCGGCGTTTGCCGGTCAGATCGCGGGCGTTGAATGGGTAGGGGACGGCGACCGGATCGTCCGGGGTCCATAGGCCATAGTCGATGCCGTTGAGGATGCCGACCAAGTGATCGGCCCGCGCATTCAGGAATCCATCCAGCCCGCAACCGAATTCGGGTGTCAGGATTTCCTGGGCATAGCTTGGGCTGACCGTGGTCAGCCGGTCGGCGAAACGGATGCCGGCTTTGAGCATGGAGACCTTGCCATAGAATTCCACCGCATCGGAGTTGAACCAGCTCGCCGGAAGCCCGAATTGCGGGAAGGTCTCGGTCGGGAACACGCCCTGGAAGGCGAGATTGTGAATGGTGAGCACCGAGGGCGGGCGCATGCCGCCATCCGCGGCCAGCAGCGCCGGCACGAGCCCGAGGTGCCAGTCGTTGACATGGACCACATCCGGCTTCCAACCGACAGGGGTGGTGCCGAGCGCCAGCCGCGTGACCGCATGGGAAAGCGTGGAAAACCGAATGGCGTTGTCGGGCCAGTCCTGGCCATTGCGGTCGAGATAGAGGCCGCCGTCGCGGCGGTACAGGGGCGGGCAATCGAGCAGCCAGATGGGCAGACCGGAATTGGGAAGCCGTGCCGGAATGAGCGACGCGCCTTCGACCCCGAGAATATCGCCGAGCGGAACGGATTTCTGTTTCGCCTCGGCGAGATCCAAGGCTTCGGTGTAGCCGGGCATGATGAGGTGGATGTCTACTCCCAAGTCGGCTAGCGCCATCGGCAACGCGGCGCTTACATCAGCCAATCCCCCAGTCTTCGCCAACGGAAATACTTCGGCGGACGCAAAAATCACTTTCATGTCTTGTCCGCCTCCGATCTAGCAAATTTCACCACCGTTAAAGTTAGTAATGCCGTTGCGGCCGATCAGTTCCGGGCGTTGTGAGAAATATATGAAGGCGCGCTTCCGTCGGCGCGTTCCGGGTATCGAATGCTCGCAAAATTCATTCAGAAGCAAAAAGCGCTTTCTCGTCAACCGCATGCGCGGGGAACCGTTTGAAACGCGCCGCGTTTAGCCCCTGTCATTTCCCGGGTAGCTATTGCAAGATAAATTCTGCTCATCTCGATTTCCGCACAAGAGAATGCGATGGCATGGCGAGGAGCCATGAGGCAAGGCCCTCGTGTATATAACTTATTCCCGCTTCTTGTCGGTCCGGTCGGGGCCTGGAAAGCGCATCTGGGCCGTATAGCCGAGATGGGCTTCGATTGGGTCTTCGTAAATCCTTTTCATGAGCCGGGCGTCTCGGGAAGCCTCTACGCGGTCAAAGACCATCACAAGCTGAATCCGCTCTTTCGCGGCGATTCCACGCTGTCGGATGATGCGTTGCTCGTGGATTTTCTGCGGGCGGCCGAAGCCCACGGCCTCCAGGTGATGATGGATCTGGTGATCAATCACACCGCCAAGGACAGCGTCTTGGTCGAGCAAGAACCGTCCTGGTTCGCTCACAATCCCGATGGTTCGCTGCGCTCACCGGGCGCGATCGATCCGACCGCCCCGACCCTGTTTACCGAATGGGGCGATCTTGCCGAGATCAGTTACGCGGAGCGGCCAGAGCGCGCCGAAATCGTGGCCTATTGGCGAGACCTCGTGCGTCATTTCCTCGGCCTCGGCTTTCACGGCTTTCGCGGCGACGCGGCCTACAAGGTCCCGGCCGCGGTGTGGCGCGACATCATCGCCGCCGCCCGTTCGGCCAAGAACGACGCGGTGTTCTTCGCTGAAACCCTGGGTTGCCGCCCCAACGAAGTCGTCGCCCTGCACGACGCGGGCTTCGATTACATTTTCAACAGTTCGAAATGGTGGGATTTCAAGGCGCCGTGGCTGCTGGAGCAATACGAGATCTTCCGCAGGATCGCGCCCTCCATCAGCTTCCCGGAAAGTCACGACACGGATCGTCTGATCGCGGATCTCGAGCGCGAGGGCTTGACCGATCCGCGCAAGGTGGAGGCGATCTATCGCCAGCGTTATTTGTTCTCCGCCGCGTTCTCCACCGGGCTGATGATCCCCATGGGCTTCGAATTCGGCTTTCGCCGGAGGCTCCACGTGGTCGAGACCCGGCCGACCGATTGGGAAGAGCCAGCCTTCGATCTCAGCGACTTCATCGCCGAGACGAACCGGATGAAGGCATCGATTCCGGTGCTCAACGAAGAGGGCCCGCAGCGCCGCATTGGGGCCGATCACCTGCCGGTCATCGGACTGCACCGATCGACCGACGCGGGCGATGCCTGGACCCTGAGCGTCATCAACGCCGATCGCGAGCACGGCCATGCGGTTTCCGCCACGTCCCTGGTCGACAGCGAGAGTCTCGGCTGCGGCGAGGAGGTCACGCCCGGCCATCATCACAGCCGGCTCGATGCGCGCACCACCCTGCGGCTCCATGCGGCTGACCTGCGGGTTTTTGCCTGCGACGCGGCGGCGCGGCGGAAAGACCGACCGTCGCCCTCGGGCGTAGAGTCGCCGCCGGTGCACGACGCGGTGGCGCAATCCCTGCGCAGCAAGCGGATCATCATCCAGAACGTCCATCCGGCGGTGGACTGCGGGCGCTATCCCGTGAAGCGCGAGGTGGGCGACCTGTTCGAGGTTTGGGCCGACATCTTCAAGGAAGGCCATGACAAGCTGGCGGCCGTCCTGCAATACCGTCGGCTCGGCGAGGACGCCCGGCACGAATCGGCGATGGAGCTGATGAACCATGGCCTCGATCGCTGGCGCGGCGACATCCGGCTCGAGGAGAACACCCGCTACTATTACACCATCGTCGCCTGGCACGACCTCTATGCCACCTGGCTCGACGAGATCGAAAAGAAGCGTCGCGCGGGACAGGATGTACACCTCGAGCTGATCGAGGGCTACGCCCTTGTCGAGGCGGCGAAGGACCGCGCCGTCGGCGCCGATAGGAAGCGGCTGACCATTGTCCTCGAGGATTTCGATCGCAGCGACGATCCCGATGTGAGGTTTGGCCTGCTCGGCTCGCTGACCATGCAGAAGCTGATGAGCCGGCTTCCCGACCGCCGCAACGCGGTCACCTACGACAACGAGCTCGAAGTGGTGGTGGATCGCATCCAGGCGCGCTACGCCGCGTGGTACGAGATGTTTCCCCGATCCCAGGGCAGAGATCCCGGGCGCAGCGCCACCTTCCAGGAGGCCGCCCAGCGGCTCGACGAGATCCGCGGAATGGGATTCGACGTGGTCTATCTGGTTCCCATCCATCCGATCGGGCGGGCCTTCCGTAAAGGCAAGAACAACGTCCTCGGCGCGGGAGAGAACGACCCGGGAAGCCCCTATGCGATCGGCTCAGCGGAGGGCGGCCACGATGCCGTTCACCCCGATCTCGGCACGCTGCAGGACTTCCGCGATTTCGTCGCCGCCGCCGCGGAGCGCGGCATGGAGGTGGCGCTCGACTTCGCGATCCAGACCTCGCCCGACCATCCGTGGCTGAAGACGCATCCGGACTGGTTCGAATACCGTCCCGACGGCACGATCAGGTATGCCGAGAACCCGCCGAAGAAGTACCAGGACATCGTCAACGTCAACTTCTTCGGCAGTCATCAGGCGGAGTTGTGGCGCGAGCTGCTCGACGTGGTGCTGTTCTGGATCGCGCAAGGCGTGCGTACCTTCCGCGTCGACAATCCGCACACCAAGCCGGTGCCGTTCTGGGAATGGCTGATCCGGACCGTCCAGCTCGCGCACCCGGATGTCATCTTCCTGTCGGAGTCCTTCACACGGCCGCCGATGCTGCGCATGATGGCCAAGGTCGGATTCACTCAATCCTACACCTACTTCACATGGCGCAATTTCAAGGGTGAGCTGATCGAGTATTTCACCGATCTCGCCCAGGGCGACTCGTCTGAATACCTGCGGCCGAACCTGTTTCCCAACACGCCCGACATCCTGCCGAAATTCCTGCAGACCGGCGGCCGCCCGGCGTTCCAAATCCGCTTCGTGCTGGCGGCGACCTTGTCGAGCGTCTACGGCATCTACAACGGCTTCGAGCTGTGCGAGGCGGCGGCCCTGCCGGACTCGGAGGAATATCGCGATTCGGAGAAATACCAATATAAGGCGTGGGACTGGAACCGGCCCGGCAACATCAAGGGCTACATCACCGCGATCAACCGCATCCGAGCCGAGAATCCGGCGCTGCAATATCTGCGCAACCTGCGCTTCTACGACGCCTCCGATGGCAATGTGCTGTTCTACGGCAAGATGACGCCAGCGCGCGACAATGCGGTGTTCGTCGTTGTCAATCTCGACCCCTTCGAACCTCACGAGTCCGATCTGCGTTTCCCTCTTGAGGACATCGGGATCTCGGAGAGCGACAACTTCCTGGTGGAGGACCTGCTGAGCGGCGACAAGCATCTTTGGTGCGGAACGACTCATCGCGTGCATCTCGATCCGCACCGCAATCCCGCGATGTTCTTCCGGGTGAGCCCCTGGGAGCACGTCGATTTCCGCCAGCCGGGCATGTAGGGGGACGTATGGAGAAGGACCCCTACTGGTACAAAGACGCGATCGTCTACGAAGCCCATGTGAAGGCGCTGTTCGATGCCAACAACGACGGCATCGGCGATTTCCAGGGGCTGACCCAGAAGCTCGATTACCTGCAGGATCTCGGCGTTACGGCCATATGGCTGCTGCCGTTCTATCCGTCACCCATGCGCGACGACGGCTACGATATTTCCGATTACCGCAACGTTCATCCGTCCTATGGCACCCTGCGCGACTTCCGCAACTTCGTGCGCGAGGCCCATAAGCGCGGCCTGAGGGTGATCACCGAGCTGGTCATCAATCATACGTCCGATCAGCATGCGTGGTTTCAGCGTGCCCGGCTCGCCAAGCCGGATTCAACGTGGCGCAACTACTATGTGTGGAGCGAAACGGATACGAATTACGCCGGCGCGCGCATTATCTTCCTCGATACCGAGAAGTCGAACTGGGCCTGGGATTCGGATGTCAAACAGTACTATTGGCATCGCTTCTATTATCACCAGCCCGACTTAAACTTCGACAACCCGCAAGTTCTTCGATCCGTCATCAGCGTGATGGAGCACTGGCTCGACATAGGGGTCGATGGCCTGCGGCTCGACGCAGTTCCCTATCTGGTCGAGCGTGACGGGACCAATTGCGAGAACCTGCCGGAGACCCACGCGATCATCAAGAAGATCCGGGCGGCATTGGACGAGCGTTATCCGGACCGAATGCTGCTGGCGGAAGCCAACCAATGGCCGGAGGATGTGCGGCCGTATTTCGGCGAGGGCGACGAATGCCACATGGCTTTCCACTTCCCACTCATGCCGCGCATCTACATGGCGCTGGCCCAGGAAGATCGCCATCCCATCACCGACATCATCCGTCAGACGCCGGATATCCCCGAGAATTGCCAATGGGCGATCTTCCTGCGCAATCATGACGAGTTGACACTCGAAATGGTGACCGACCGCGAGCGCGACTATCTGTGGCGCTATTACGCCGCCGACGCGCGCGCGCGCCTCAATCTCGGCATCCGACGCCGGCTCGCGCCGCTGTTGGAAAACGACCGGCGCAAGATCGAGCTGCTCAACAGCCTGCTGATGTCGATGCCGGGGACGCCGGTGATCTACTACGGCGACGAGATCGGCATGGGCGACAATATCTTCCTGGGCGACCGCGACGGCGTGCGCACGCCCATGCAGTGGAGCCCGGACCGCAACGCCGGCTTTTCGCGCGCCGATCCCGCGCGGCTTTATCTGCCGCCGGTCATGGATGCGGTCTACGGCTTCGAGGCCGTCAACGTGGAAGCGCAGAACCGCAGCCCGTCGTCGCTGCTCAACTGGATGAAGCGCCTGATCGCGGCGCGCAAGCTGCATCAGGCATTCGGGCGCGGCACGCTGTCGTTCCTCTATCCGGGCAATCGCAAGGTGCTGGCTTACATCCGCGAGCACCACGGTGAAACCGTTCTGTGCGTCGCCAACCTGTCGCGCGCGCCCCAGCCGGTCGAGCTCGACCTATCGAAATACAAGGGGCGCGTGCCGGTCGAGCTGCTGGGCCGCAGCGCCTTTCCGCCGCTCGGCGATCTGCCCTATTTCATCACGCTGCCGGGCTACGGATTCTACTGGTTTCTGCTCGCGGAAGAGGCGCAGGCCCCGAGCTGGCACGAGAATCCGCCGGCGCCGATTCCCGAATTGCTCACCCTGGTGATGCCGCAGGGCTGGGCCAGCCTGCATGCGGGAAACCCGCTCAATCTGCTCGAAGGCCGCATCCTGCCGGAATTTTTCTCGCCGCGGCGCTGGTTCTCCGCCAAGAGCGATTCGATCAAGACGACCCAGCTCAAGACACTGGCCGAGCTTCCCATTGACCGGACCTCTGCCTTGATCACCGTGGTGACGGTGTCGTTCGAAAAAGGCAGCGAGCCACAGCTCTATTCTCTGCCGCTGTCGATTGCCTGGGACGAGGCCGGCGAAGACAAGCTGTCGGTCCTCGGCCCTTGCACGCTGGCCCGCGTGCGGCGCGGAGCGAAACTCGGTCTCCTTTACGACGCGATGAACGACGACAGCCTCATTCGCAGCTTTATCGTGGACATGGCCGCCGATCGCGCCGTGCCGACCGTCGATGGCGGCAAGCTGGCGTTTTCCGCGACGGCGGCCTATCCGCACGACCTCGACGTCTCCGTCATGCCGATTCACCGGGTTGGAGGCGAGCAGAGCAACACTTCGTTGCGAATCGACGAGAAAATGGTCCTCAAGCTGTTCCGGAGGCTGCAACCGGGCATTCATCCGGAGCTCGAAATCGGCCTTTATCTGACCGAGTTCGCGCATTTCGCCAACACGCCCGCGCTACTCGGCGCGGCGATCCACGAGCCAGCCGAGGGCGAACCGCTCGCCTTGGCGGTGCTCAACGCCTACGTGCAGAACCAGGGCGACGGCTGGACCATGACCCTGGACTATCTCAAGCGCTTCTTCGAAGAGGCAGATCTGCTGCCGGCCGAGGCGATGCAGGAAGGGGCGGAGCGCCATGGCCACTATCTGACGCGGATACGAACCCTTGGCCGCCGCACGGCCGAGCTCCACCGTGCTTTCGCCCTGCCGACCGAAAACCCCGCGTTCGCGCCGGAAAAGATCACGGCGAAAGACATCGAGCAATGGATAGCGCGCACCCGGAAGCAGGCCGACGATGCGATCGCGGCGCTGCACCGTGTCGAGTCGTCGCTGACCGAAGAAGACCGCGAGCGCGTCCGCCGCCTGATGGAGAATCGCGAGAATCTGTTGGAGATGATCACGAGCGCGGTGCCCAAATCCGTCGAGGCGATGAAAACACGGTGTCACGGCGACCTCCACATGGGACAGGTCCTGGTGGCGCAAAACGATTTCTATTTCGTCGATTTCGAGGGCGAGCCAACCCGCACGGTCGAGGAGCGCCGCGTCAAGCAGATGCCGCTGCGCGATGTGGCCGGTATGCTGCGGTCGCTCGATTACGCGGCAGCCTCGGCCCAGCGAGAAGGCGGCAACATCCGGCCGGAATCGCGCGCCCTGGTGGCGAGCCGGGCAGAGGACTGGCGCAAGCGGGCGCGGACCACCTATATGCAAGGATACCAGGATGCGATCGGCGATTGCCCGTCCTACCCCGCGGACCCCGCGGCGGCCAAGGGGTTCCTCGATCTCTTCCTGCTCGAGAAGGCGCTTTACGAGATCAACTACGAGGTGGCGAATCGGCCTTCGTGGGTCCGGATCGCCCTCGACGGCGTGTTGGAAATGATCGAGCAGCCCTCATGACAACGATCATCGAACAGGATTCCCGGCTGATGCAGATCGAGGCCATCGTTCGCGGCGAGCATGACAATCCCTTCGGCATCCTCGGCATGCATGGCCCGGAGGAGGGTGGTGCCATTGTTGTGCGCACGATCCAGCCGCGCGCCACCGCCGTCAGCGTCGTCAACACGCATACCGGCGAGGTCTCCGGCAATCTGTCGCGGGTGCATCCCGACGGGTTTTTCGAAGGTGTGGTGGGCCGCGGCCTGCGCTTTCCCTACCGGCTGCGTGTGACATCCGCGGACGGCACGCGGGAGATCGAGGACCCCTACCGATTTCCGCCGGTGCTCGGCGACATTGACGCGCATTTGTTGGCCGAAGGCACCCATTATCGCCTCTATGATGCGCTCGGCGCTCATCCCAAGGTGGTCGACGGCGTCAGCGGCACCGCGTTCGCGGTATGGGCGCCCAATGCACGCCGGGTCAGCGTCGTCGGCCCGTTCAACCAATGGGATGGGCGCATCCACCCGATGCGGTTGCGCCACGAATGCGCGGTTTGGGAACTGTTCATCCCGGGCGTCGAGGTCGGCGCTCTCTACAAATACGAGATCAAATCGCGCGCCGGCGATCCGCTGCCTCTCAAGGCGGATCCGGTGGCGTTCAGGGCCCAGAAACCGCCGGAGACCGCCTCAATCGTAGCGGACACCAGCAAATTCCAGTGGGGAGATCACGATTTTCTCCGCCAGCGTGCCGACCGCAACGACCGTCATGCGCCGATCAGCACTTATGAGGTGCATCTCGGTTCATGGAAGCGGCGCCTCGACGAGGGCGGCCGCTACCTGAGTTATCGTGAACTGGCCGATCAACTCGTCCCCTACGTGCGCGACATGGGCTTCACCCACATCGAGCTGATGCCGATCTCGGAATATCCATTCGACGGCTCGTGGGGCTATCAGCCGACCGGGCTCTACGCCCCGACCAGCCGTTACGGCACGCCTGACGATTTCCATGTCTTCGTCGACCGCTGCCACCAGGAAGGGCTCGGCGTGATCGTCGACTGGGTGGCGGGACATTTTCCGGCCGACGCGCACGGGCTCGCGCTGTTCGATGGAACCCACCTCTACGAGCATGCCGATCCGCGTCAGGGGCGACACCGCGATTGGGATACGTTGATCTACAACTACGGCCGCCGTGAGGTGGCGAACTACCTGATGGCCAACGCGCTGTTCTGGATCGAGCGCTATCACCTCGACGGCTTGCGGGTCGATGCGGTCGCCTCGATGCTCTACCTCGACTACAGCCGCCAGCCGGACGATTGGATACCGAATCGGTTCGGCGGGCGCGAAAATCTGGAGGCCATCGATTTTCTGCGTCGCACCAACGAGGCGGTGTTCGGCCGCGGCGACGGCGCGACGACCATCGCCGAGGAATCGACGGCCTGGCCGAGCGTGTCGCATCCGACCTATCTCGGGGGATTGGGCTTCGGCTTCAAATGGAACATGGGCTGGATGCACGACACTTTGGTCTACATGAGCAAGGAGCCGATTCACCGGCGTTTCCACCACAACCAGCTTACCTTCGGATTGATCTACGCCTTCAGCGAGAACTTCGTTTTGCCGCTGTCCCATGACGAGGTTGTGCACGGCAAAGGCTCGCTGATCGGCAAGATGCCGGGCGACGACTGGCAGAAGTTCGCGAACCTGCGCGCCTATTATGGCTTCATGTGGACCATGCCCGGCAAGAAGCTGCTGTTCATGGGCGGCGAATTCGCCCAGTGGCGCGAGTGGAATCACGACCAGGGACTCGATTGGCAGTTGCTCGATGAACCGCCCCATCGCGGGGTGCAGTCTCTGGTGCGCGATCTCAACCGCGTCTATCGCGAGGAGCCGTCGCTGCACCAGCTCGATTGCGAGCCCGAGGGCTTCGATTGGATCGACGGCAACGACGCCGACCAGAGTGCCCTCTCTTATATGCGTTATTCGCGGAACCCCCGCCGCGTTTCGATTGTTGTCTGCAACTTCACGCCTGTGGTTCGCCGCGATTATCGGCTCGGCGTTCCCCAGGGGGGGTACTATCGTGAACGGGTGAATACCGACGCGGCCGAGTATGGCGGCTCCGGTGTCGGCAATGCGGGCGGCAAGCTGGCAGACCCGATCGCCTGCCACGGCAAGCCGTTCTCGCTGAACATCACCTTGCCGCCGCTGGCAACGGTGATCTTTACATTGGAAGACGGGTCATGAAAGAGGCAGCGCGCGAACTCAAGACGGACGTGCCTTCCTCCCGCTCGGGTCAGATGGCGGTTCACAGCCGTGTATCCACCCGGACGCGTCCTCGCGTCTGGCCTGGTTTGCCCTACCCATTGGGGGCTACCTGGGACGGCCGTGGCGTCAACGTCGCGGTCTTTTCGCTTCATGCCGAGAAGATCGAGCTCTGCCTGTTCGACAGCGCGGGCGAACGCGAGCTCGAGCGCGTTGCTTTGCCGGAATATACCAACGAGATCTGGCATGGCTATTTCCCGGACCTGCGGCCCGGCCAGCTTTACGGGCTGCGGGTCTATGGCCCCTATGAGCCGGAGAAGGGGCACCGCTTCAATCATCACAAACTGCTGCTCGATCCTTACGCGAAGCGCGTCGTCGGCGAAGTCAAATGGAACGATGCGCTGTACAGTTACACCATTGGGCACGACGACGCCGATCTGTCCTTCGACGAGCGCGACAGCGCGCCGTTCATGCCCAAGTGCGAGATTGCCGACACGGCCTTCACCTGGGGCGAGGACCGCGCGCCGCGCCGGCCTTGGACCGAGACGATCTTCTACGAAACGCATGTGCGCGGCTTCACCAAGACGCATCCCGACGTGCCGGAGGCGGTCCGCGGCACCTTCGCCGGGATGAATTCGACCGCCGCGGTCGATTATCTGAGCGACCTCGGCATCACGGCGATCGAGCTGTTGCCGATCCACCACTTCGTCGACGAGGCGCCGGTGGTCGACCGCGGCCTGGTGAACTATTGGGGCTACAACACCATTGCGTTCTTCGCGCCCCATTGGCGTTATTTCAGCACGGGCGCAATCGCCGAATTCAAGACCATGGTGAAGGTGCTGCACGAAGCGGGCATCGAGGTTATTCTGGACGTCGTCTACAACCACACCGCCGAGGGGAACCACCTCGGGCCGACCTTCAGCTTCCGCGGCATCGACAATGCCTATTATTACCGGCTGAGCGCGGAGGATCCGCGCTACTACGTCGATTACACGGGTTGCGGCAACACCTTCAATCTGCACCAGCCGCGCGTCCTTCAGCTCGTTCTCGATTCCCTGCGCTACTGGGTGCAGGAAATGCATGTGGATGGCTTCCGATTCGATCTCGCGACGGTGCTGGCGCGCGGCGAGGATGGCCACTTCGATCCCTACTCGGGCTTCCTGGATGCGGTTCAGCAGGATCCCGTCCTGTCCCACGTCAAGCTGGTTGCCGAGCCGTGGGACATCGCCGGTTATCACCTCGGTGGCTTTCCGCCTGGCTGGGCCGAGTGGAACGATCGTTTCCGCGACACGGTGCGGCGCTTCTGGAAAGGTGACGAAGGCGTGTTGGCCGAGACGGCCTCCCGGGTTACGGGCTCGAGCGACATTTTCAACCGCAACGGCCGGCGCACCTGGGCGAGCGTGAATTTCATCACCGCGCACGACGGGTTCACCTTGCGCGATCTCGTGAGCTACAACGAGAAGCACAACGAAGCCAACCAGGAGAACAACCAGGACGGCAACAATAATAACAACAGCTGGAACTGCGGCGTCGAAGGCCCGACCGACGATCCCAAGATCAATGAGCTGCGCTGGCGCCAGCAGCGCAACCTGATGGCCACGCTGTTGTTGTCGCAAGGCACGCCGATGATTCTGGCCGGCGACGAGATCGGCAAGACGCAGAACGGCAACAACAACACCTATTGCCAGGACAACGAGCTAAACTGGATCAACTGGGAAGCGATCGACGAGCAGGGCGAAATCCTGCGCACCTTCGTGCAGCGCGTGATCAAGCTGCGCCGCGATCATGCGGTGTTCCGCCGCGGGCGCTTCTTCGATGGGCGGCCGACGCCCGGCTCCAATATCAAGGACATCACTTGGCTGCGCCCGGACGGCGAGGAGCAGACCCAGGACGACTGGAACGACCCCTATGCCCGTTGTCTGGGGTTCCTGCTCAGCGGCGAGGCGCGCGACTATCACCTGACGGCGGTGGGCGTGCCGGAGACGGACAACGCCTTTCTTGTCCTGATGAATGCGTCGCCCGATCCGATCGATTTCCTGCTGCCGGAATTCAAGCACTGCAAGCGATGGGAGCTGCTGATCGATACCTCCGCGGAGGACGGATTCTGCGAAGATTGCGGGGGGCAGCCGGGCAAGACCTACAAAGTCGCGCCCTATGCATTCTTGCTGTTCGGGCGCTGTGGAGAGCAACGAAGCGGCGGCGGCCGCGCGATGGTGTAATGCGCTCGGTTCATCGCATGCCGTTCGGCGCCGAATTGATGGAGGGAGGCGAAGCGCGCTTCCGCCTCTGGGCTCCGGCCGCCAAGCGCGTGGATCTCTGCATCGAGGGACACATGCCGCAGCAACCGACCCAGATGCGCGGTCTGTCCGACGGCTGGTTCGGGCTCGAGCTGGGCGATGTCCGGGCGGGGACGCGCTACCGCTACCTGATCGATTCGCAAACCCGCGTGCCGGATCCCGCGTCGCGCTTCCAGCCCGAGGATGTGCAGGGCCCGAGCCAGATCGTCGATCCGCTGGCCTTCGAGTGGACCGACGATGCCTGGCGCGGCCGCCCATGGGAAGAAGCCGTGACCTACGAGCTTCATGTCGGTGCCTTCACCAAGCCCGGCACCTTCGGGGCCATGATCGAAAAGTTCGATCACCTCGTCGACGTGGGCGTCACCGCGATCGAGCTGATGCCGCTCAGCGAAGTACCCGGGCGGCGCAACTGGGGCTACGACGGCGTGCTGCCGTTCGCGCCGGAAAGCGCGTTCGGTTCGCCGAACGACCTGAAGACGATGATCGATATGGCGCACCACCGCGGCCTCATGGTCTTCGTCGACGTGGTCTACAACCACTTCGGGCCGGAGGGCAACTATCTGTGGCTCTATGCGCCGCAGTTCTTCACCGACCGGCATCGCACGCCGTGGGGCTCGGCGATCAATTTCGATGGCGGCTACCGGCCGGTGCGCGACTTCTTCATCCACAATGCGCTCTACTGGCTCGAGGAATATCACATCGACGGTCTGCGATTCGATGCGGTGCATGCGATCATCGACGATTCGAAGCCCGACATCCTGACCGAGCTCGCCGATACGGTGCGGGCCAAGACGCCGCCGGGCCGCCACATTCATTTGATGCTGGAGAACGATAACAATGCGCCGCAGTATCTCGAGCGCAAACCGGACAACAGGCCGCGCTGGTATACGGCTCAGTGGAACGACGACGTCCACCATGCTCTTCATGTGCTGGTCACCGGAGAAGACAAGGGTTATTACGGCGATTATTGCGTCAACCCGATCCGCCACCTCGGCCGCGCGCTGACCGAGGGCTTCGCCTACCAAAGCGAGGCATCGCCGCACCGCGACGGTCTATCGCGCGGCGGGCCGAGCGCGCACCTGCCGCCGACGGCCTTCGTCGATTTCCTGCAGAACCATGACCAGATCGGCAACCGGGCGTTCGGCGAGCGCCTGGCCCAGGTCGTGGCGCCGCAAGCCTTGCGCGCGGCGGCGGCCGTGCTGCTTCTCTCGCCCCAACCGCCCTTGCTGTTCATGGGAGAGGAGTGGGGATCCACGAAGCCGTTCCCGTTTTTCTGCGATTTCCATGACGAGCTGGCCGACAAGGTGCGCGAAGGCCGGCGCCGCGAATTCGCGCGCTTTCCGGAATTCCAGGACCCCAAGGCGCGCGAGCGCATTCCGGACCCGAACGACCCGGCGACCTTTGCGATGGCGGTGCTCGACTGGCGCGAAGCGCAAACGCCCGAGGGTCGGAAATGGCTGGCGTTCTACAGGCAGATGCTGCGCTTGCGCCAGGCGGAGATCGCGCCGCTCTTGGCCGCCATTTTAGGCAAGTCGGGCAAGTTTCAGACCCATGGGGAGCGCGGCCTCAGCACCGAGTGGAAGATGAACGACGGTTCGCGGCTATGTCTCTATGCCAACCTCGGGCCGCAGCCGCTCGTAAGGACGCCGATGGTAGCCCAGGGGCGCGTGATCGCGACGGTCGGCGATGGCATGGCGTCGGCGCTCTCCGGTGGCCGCTGGCTCGCCTGGTCGGTGGCATGGCTGATCGCTCCGGGAAGCGACGGTCATGAACGGTGACCGGCCGCTCGACCGCTTGGCCGGGATGGCCGGCATTCTGCCGGGATATCGCGATGCGCTCGGCCAGGATCATGTGATCGCCGACCGCACGAAGATCGCGCTGCTGCGTGCCATGCATATCGACGCCGGCTCGCCGGAAGCCATTCAGGCGAGCCTGCGCCGGCTGGAGGATGAACCGTGGCGGCGCATGGTCGAGCCGGTGTGCGTCGTGCGGGTCAAGCGCGGCGCCCGATATACCGCGGCGCTCGCGTTGCCAGCCGATTTTGCATCATCGGCCGTCCAATGGCAGTTCGAGATGGAGGATGGCGAGCGCCGAAGCGGGCGAGCCCGGTTCGGCGATCTGCCGCTGATCGGCAGCAAAGACGTCGATGGCCGGACCATCGAGCGCCGCAGGCTGACGCTGCCGTTCCCGGTCGCGATGGGCCAGCATCGGCTGGTGCTACGGGCTGACGATGTCGCGCACGAGGCGACCCTGCCGGTGATCGCGGCACCCCAGCGCTGCTATCTGCCGCCTCACGGAGCCGATGAGGATCCGCGTATGTGGGGATTGACGCTGCAACTCTACGGCTTGCGTTCGCAGCGCAACTGGGGGATCGGCGACTTCGCCGATCTGCAGCAATTGGCTGACAGGGTCGCACCTTTGGGCGCCGCAGCCATCGGACTCAGTCCGCTGCATGCTTTGTTTCCGCAGTGGCCCGACCATCGCAGTCCTTATTCGCCGTCTCACCGGCGTTTTCTCGCCGTTCATTACATCGCCGTCGACGCGCTGGACGATTTCGCCGAATGTGACGAGGCGCGCCGCACCGCGGAGAGCGACGATTTCCGTCGCCGGCTGGAGGCCGCGCGGCAGACGCCCCTGGTCGATTACACGGCGGTGCTGGCGCTCAAGCGACCCGTGCTCGAATTGCTCTATCGCTCGTTTCGCGAGCGGCACTTGGCACGCGACGATGACAGCCGCGCTCGATCATTTCGTGCTTTCCAAGGGAAATGGGGACTGTCCCTGCGCCAATTCGCCTTGTTCCAGGCGCTGTCCGAGCGGTATCCGCACGATCCCTGGCGTCGCTGGCCGGAGCCATACCGCGATCCCAAATCGCCCGAGGTGGCGCACTTCGCGGAGCAGCACCTCGAGCGGGTCGAATTCCACGAATATCTGCAATGGCAGGCGGAGTTTCAGGTCGATGCCGCCGACGAGCGCGCGCGCGACGCGGGCATGAAACTCGGCCTCTATCACGATTTGGCGCTGGCACCGGACGGCAGCGGCGCCGAGGCCTGGGCCAACCCAGCCCTGTTCGCGAGCGGCGCCACGCTCGGCGCGCCGCCCGACCCGTGGAATCATCTTGGGCAGAACTGGGGCCTGCCGCCCTATGTGCCGCTCGCTTTGCGCACCGATGCCTATAGGCAGATCTCCGGCGTCGTCCGCGCCGTCATGGCGCGCGGCGGCGCGCTCAGAATCGATCACGCCATCGGGCTCGAGCGCATGTTCTGGATTCCGGAAGGCACGGGCCCGGCGGACGGCGGCTACGTGCGCTATCCGGTCGACGAGCTGTTCGCCGTCATCGCGCTGGAGAGTGTGCGCGAGAAAAGCCTGGTCATCGGCGAAGACCTCGGCACCCTGCCGCCGGGATTCCACAAGCGCATGCAGTCGGCCGGCATGCTGTCCTACCGGTTGCTCTATTTCGAGCAGGATAGGCGCGGCGAGTTCATCACGCCCGGCCGCTATCCGGCGCTCGCCACGGTCGCCGTCACCACCCACGATCTGGCGACATTGCCCGGCTACTGGGAGGCACGCGACCTGCACGTGCGCGACGAGCTCGAGCAGTTTCCTTCGGAGGACGTCAGGCTGGCGAGCTTCAAGCAGCGCGAGAAGGATCGCCGCGCCCTGGTGCGGGCGTTGAAGCGGGAAGGACTGCTGCCGGCCAGCGTGCCGGACGACAGCGAGCTGACGTTCGAGATCATGGCCGCGGCCTATCGTTTCATTGCGCGCACGCCGTCTCTGCTCATGCTGCTCAGCCTCGAGGACGTCGCCTGGGAGAAGGACCAGGCGAACCTGCCCGGCACAGTGGACAAGCACCCCAATTGGCAGCGCAAGCTGTCGCTCGCCCTCGAACGGCTCAAGGATGACGAGCGGCTGCAGAGCCTCGCCCAGGCGATCAACGAGGAGCGCGGGCCGCGCCGCGTGGCGCCGGCACGCAAAGATAGGGCATCGTGACGGGCGTTCCCCGCACCATCCTGACCAGCACCTATCGTCTGCAATTCAGCAAGACCTTTACCTTCAGCCAGGCCGAGCAGTTGGTGCCCTATCTCGCCGAGCTCGGCATCAGCCATATCTATGCCTCGTCCTATCTGAAGGCCCGCGCCGGCAGCTCCCACGGTTACGACATCACCGATTACAATGCGGTCAATCCGGAAATCGGCGATGAAGCGGCGCTCGAGTCCATGGTCGCTGCGCTCAAGCGCCATGACATGGGGCAGGTGCTCGATTTCGTGCCCAATCATATGGGCGTCGGCAAGGCGGACAACGAATGGTGGCTCGACGTGCTGGAATGGGGGACGGCCTCGCCCTACGCCGAATATTTCGACATCGACTGGACGCCGGCCAAGGAGGATTTGCGCGGCAAGGTGCTGCTGCCGTTCCTCGGCGACCATTACGGCATCGTGCTGGAAAAGGGCGAGCTGCGGCTGGTGTTCGATGCCGAGCGCGGCAGCTTCTGCGTGCGCTACCATGAGCATGCCTTTCCCATCCGGCCGGCGCACTATGCCGAGATCCTCGCGCCGTATCTCGCGCGGCGCCAGGCGGCGGGAGACTTTCGCAGCGAGGCTCTCGCGATCTTGAGCGATATCGCCGCCCGCTCGCTCACCCTGCGGATCAGCCGGTTGCCCGCCGATCGCCGCCGCGCCGTGCGCGAGAAGGGGCTGGCGTTCAAGCGCGAGCTGGCCGAGCTGGTGGCGGCGAATTCCCCGGTGCGCGGTATCATCGACGAGGCGGTGCGTGAATTGAACGGCACGTCCGGAATTCCGTCCAGTTTCGTGCCGCTGCATCGCTTGCTGGAGCGGCAGGCCTATCGCCTGGCCTTCTGGCGCGTGGCGGCCAACGAGATCAACTACCGGCGCTTCTTCGACATCAGCGATCTCGCCGGCGTGCGGATGGAAAATCCCAAGCTGTTCGAGGTCGCCCACCGCCTGGTGCTGCGCCTGGCGGCGGAGGGCAAGCTCGATGGGCTGCGCATCGACCATATCGACGGCATGCTCAACCCGGCGCAATATTGCCACCGTCTTGCCGCCCAAACCGGCGAGATCGACGTGGCGCTGGGCGTGGTGGACCCCATGGAGGCGGGCGCCATCGACCCGCTGCGCCGGTTCTACATCGTCGTCGAGAAGATCCTGGCGCGGCACGAATCCCTGCGTCGTGGCTGGCCGATCGACGGCACAACCGGCTACGACGTGCTCAATCTGATCAACGGGCTGTTCGTGCGGCCAGAGGCGGAGGCGCCGCTCGCGCAAATCTACGGCCGCTTCATCGAACAGGTGCTGGCGTTCGACCCCGTGCTCTACCAATGCAAGAAGCATGTGGTGGAGCACGTGCTGGCCGGCGAGCTGCAGGTGCTTGCCAACGCGCTCGACCAGATTTCGGAGAGCCACTGGCGGACGCGTGACTTCACCCTGGTCGGCCTGCGCATCGCACTGGAGGAAGTCGCGGCATGCTTCCCGGTCTATCGCACCTATGTGGACGACAAAAGCGTCACGGCGGACGATCGGCGCGACATCGACTGGGCGGTCAGCCAGGCACGCAAGCGCAGCGAAGATAAGGAAGACACCGTCTTCGACTTCATTCACGCGGTTCTCACCACCGATCTGGTGCGCAAGCGCCGGTCGGGCTACAGCCGCCGCGCGGTGATCCGCTGCGCCATGAAGTTCCAGCAATACTCCGGCCCGGTGATGGCCAAGTCCCTGGAGGACACCAGTTTCTATCGCGTCAACCGGCTGCTGTCGCTCAACGAGGTGGGTGGCGATCCGCGCCGCTTCGGCCTTTCTCCGTCGGCCTTCCACCATTTGATCCAGGACCGGGCGCGCAACTGGCCGCGCGCCATGACCGCGACGGCGACCCACGACACCAAGCGCGGCGAGGATACCCGCGCCCGTCTCAACGTGCTGTCCGAGATGCCCGAGGAATGGGACGTGCGGAGCGGCCGCTGGTCGACGTTCAACCGCCGCTTCAAGACCTTGCAGGACGACGAGTGCTTTCCGACAGCGAACGACGAATACCTGCTCTATCAGCTCATTCTCGGCTCGTGGCCGAACGAGCTGTCCGACAAGGATCATCTCGATTCGGAGCTTTTGGAGTCGTTCCGTGGCCGGGTCGAGGGCGCCGCCATCAAATCGGTGCGCGAGGCCAAACTGCACACCAGTTGGGCGCGCCCCGATCAAGCCTATGAGGATGCGGTGCTCAATTTCATCCGTGGCCTCCTCGATCCGGCGCGCTCACCGCAATTCCTCGCCGACCTGGTCGAATTCGCCGGTCGCGTCGCCTGGTTCGGCATGATGAATTCCCTGGCCCAGACGGTGCTGAAGCTCACCATGCCCGGCATTCCCGATACCTATCAGGGTGCCGAACTGTGGGATTATTCCATGGTCGATCCGGACAACAGGCGGCCGGTCGATTTCGCGCGACGCACCGAATTTCTCCGCGACCTGCGCCAGCGCTACGGCGAGCGCGGCCCGATTCCGCCTGACGCATTCGCCACCTTGTTCGAGCAATGGCCCGATGGCCGCATCAAGCTGCTGCTCATGTCACGGCTTTTGCATCTGCGGCGGGAATTGTCCGAGCTGTTCGTGAAGGGCGGCTACCAGCCACTGGCCGCGGACGGCGCGCGCGGCGATCACCTGTGCGCGTTCGCGCGACCTCTTGGCAGCCAGCTGTTGATCGTCGTGGTAGCGCGCTTTTTCGTGTCCTTGGCAGACGGCCGCCAGGAGATCCCGACGGTCGGCGCCTGGCCGGATACCATAGTGGCCGCGCCGCCGGAACTGGCCGGTCGCCGTCTGACCAATGTGCTGACGGGAGAGACAGCCGTGGCGCACGAAAAAAATGGGGCGCCGGCTTTGGCGGCCGACGCCCTGCTGCAAACGCTGCCGTTCGCTGTCTGGCTGGCCGAGGGCGAGCCAGCCGCCGGCTAACCCTCGCGCTTCTTCTTCAAGCTCGGCGACGCTCGGCCGCCTCGCTCTCCGACAGGGGCTCGATCATGGATGGCGCATGCCAGATATTGGTGGCGTATTCGCGAATCGCCCGGTCGCTCGACAAGCGGCCCATGCGCGCCACGTTGAGGATGGCGTGGCGGGTCCAGGCTTCCTGATCGCGGTAGAGGGCCTCGATGCCTTGCTGGCAGCTCACATAGCTTTCGTAGTCGGCCAGGACCAGGAAGCGGTCGCGATAGAGCAGGCTGTCGTAGATCGCCTTGAAGCGAGCGGGCTCGTCAGGGGAGAAAACGCCACGGGCGATCATGTCGAGCGCCTTGCGCAACTCGCCGTTGCGTTCGTAAACCACGCGCGGGTCGTAACCCTGGGCCATCAAGCGGTCGATGCCGTCGACCGTGAGACCGAAGGCGAAGAAATTCTCCAGCCCGACCGCCTCGGAAATCTCGATGTTGGCGCCGTCGAGCGTGCCGACCGTGAGAGCGCCATTGAGCGCGAACTTCATGTTGCTGGTGCCCGAGGCCTCGGTACCGGCCATGGAAATCTGTTCCGACAGATCGGCGGCGGGAATGATGATCTGAGCTTCCGACACGCCGTAATTCGGCATGAACAGCAGTTTCAACTGGTCGCCCACGGCGGGATCGTTGTTGATCGCCCGCGCCACGTCGTGCATCAGCTTGACGATGAGCTTGGCCATGGCATAGCCGGGCGCCGCCTTGCCGGCGAACAACACCATGCGCGGCAGAGTGTGGGCGGAACGGCCCTCGCGGATGCGGTTGTAGAGCGACACCACATGGATCAGCTTCAGGAGCTGACGCTTGTATTCATGGATGCGCTTGACCTGGATATCGAAAATCGCGTTCGTCGCCGGCGTGATGCCGAGGCGCTTGCCCGCATGCGCGGCGAGGCGGCGTTTGTTATCGTGTTTGATCGCGCGGAATTGGGCACGGAACTCGGGATCGTCGGCGTGCTCGGCCAGACCCTCGAGCTCGTCGAGGTTGCCTTGCCAGCTCGGCCCGATGCGCGAAGTGATCAGCGCGGCCAGCGACGGGTTTCCGGTGCCGAGCCAGCGGCGCGGCGTGACGCCGTTGGTGACATTGGTGATCTTGTTCGGAAACAGCCGATGGAAGTCGGCGAACACCGTCTTCTTCATCAGGTCCGTGTGCACCGCGGAGACGCCGTTGATCCGGTGGCTGCCGACGAAGGCGAGGTGAGCCATGCGGATGCGCCGCTCGCCATGGTCGTCGATGAGCGAGATGCGTTGCAGCAGCGCGCCGTCGCCGGGATGGCGGCGCTCGACCTCCTGCAGGAATTCCAGATTGATGCGATAGATGATGTCGAGATGGCGCGGCAGCGTGGTCTCGAAGAAGCGCACCGGCCAAGTCTCGAGCGCCTCCGGCATCAAGGTGTGATTGGTGTAGGACACCGTGCGGCGGGTAAGGTCCCAGGCCTTCGCCCAATCGACGCCATAGACGTCGATCAGCAGGCGCATCATCTCGGCCACCACCAGCGCCGGATGGGTGTCGTTGATCTGGATCGAGATCTTTTCCGGCAGCTCATCGAACGAGTCGTGCGCGGCGCGATATTGAACGAGGATGTCCTGCACGGACGCGCTGACGAAGAAATGCTCCTGCTTCAGGCGCAGGCGGCGGCCGGCCTCGGTCGAATCGTCGGGATAGAGCGTGCGGGTCAGGTTCTCGGTCTCGGTGCGGCTTTCGAAGGCGCGGACGTGATCGCCGGTGTTGAAGCGTTCGGTGTCGAACTCCGCGCGCGGCTTGGCCGACCACAGGCGCAGGGTGTTGACGCAGCCCGAACCGTAACCCGAAATCGGCAGATCGGCGGCAACGGCGAACACGTCGTCGCTGCCTTTGCCTTCGCGCTGCGGGCCGAACGGCACGCGGTAGGCGAGATCGGTGCGCGGGAATTCCCACGGATTGCCATGGCGGAGCCAGAGGTCCGGCTTCTCGACCTGCCAGCCGTCCTCGATGGTCTGGGCGAACAGGCCGTATTCGAAGCGGAGGCCGTAGCCGTAGGCGGCGATACCAAGCGTCGCCATGCTGTCCATCAGGCAGGCGGCGAGACGGCCCAAGCCGCCGTTGCCCAGCCCCTGGTCGACTTCCTCGTCCTCGATGTCCTCGATGCGGTGGCCGGTGCGCGCGAGCGCCGCGCGGCAGGCTTCATAGATGCCCAGGTTGCGCAGCGCGTCGGCCAGCAGGCGGCCGAGCAGGAATTCCATGGAGAGGTAATAGACGCGCTTGGTGTGCCACGCGTCCTGGATTTCTTTGCTGGCCGCCCACTGCGGCGCGAGCATCTCGCGGGCCAGCATGGCGGCGGCGAGAAACCAGTCGCGCTTCGTCGCCTTGTCGGGGGCCTTTCCGATGGTCGCCAACAGGCAGCGCTCGAGTCCCGCATACACCATGTCGGGATCGCAAACGTCCGCGCGCCGGGAATGGGAGAGGGAAGAAGAAGGGTCCGAAACTCGTGCTGAAAAATTCAACTGTGCGCTCCAACCGTGAAGAGCTGCAACCTAACGTTTCTTGATGGCCTTTTGAGGGCGCAGCGGCATGAGGCGAGTCTGCGGTGTTCTGTTTAACGCACCCTGAACGTCAATCGTCTTCTACGACTTTTTATATAGAAAGGCTACACTACGACGGGTTGTGACTGCGTTGTGTACACTACATATAGGTGTGGGCAATGCGTCAAGTCTAGCCATGGCAAGACTTGATGGGCAGGTTGACGTCATTCCGGCAAAACGTTAGAACAAATCATGAACATATCCCGGAGTGGCAATCAAAAAGCCACAAAATGCAAAGAGTTAGCGAAGCTTCGCCGTAGCCTTCAACAGGCCGACGGCAAGCTCGCCGGCGTCACCGCCCTGGGCATCGCGGAGATCGATCAGGTTCTGCCCTGGGGAGGACTGCCGGGTGGCTGTCTGCATGAGGTGGCCGGACTCCCAATGACGGCGCGGCCATCGGCTTCACCGCTTGGCTGACCTCTCTGCTCGGCGCGCAAGGCTGGGTGTTGTGGTGCCGCGGCGGCGGGCCAGCTTTACGGCCCGGCCCTCGCGCAGTTCGGGATGGATATGCGTCGCTTGTTGTTCGTCAAGGCGAAGACGGCAAAGGATTTGCTATGGGCGATGGAAGAGGGATTGCGCGCGCGCCGCTTCAGCGCCTAGCTCGAGGTGGTGTGATCGTCGATCATGATGCGCTGGGCGAAGGCTTTCACATCCGTACTCTCCGCCTGCTTGAGCGCCAATTCGCTGGAATGGATCTCGAACGGATCGCCTTCAGCGGCCTTCCTGACATACTCAGCCGTCTGGTTTGAAGCTTTGGCCTTAGCCTGAGGCGCGTTGCTCGTAGCCGCCGGCGCATTGCGTTCGGCCGGGGCGGGATTCATCGTTTGCGCCGAAGCAGCGATGCTCCACAGGGATAGGCTCAATGCGCAGGCAACCACGCCCGTAACCGTTGATATACGTTTCATCGATATCCTCCGAAGTGTCTGGACAGTTTTCCCAACCCCCGGCGATCTCGCTTTTCGAGTCCCCGCAGATCGCGTGGGTCGATGTCCCGAATACGCCGATAATCCAGCAGCCGCGAGGTACGGTCGCGGTGAGACAGTTGGGCGATGGCGCCGAGCGCCAGGGCGGAGGCGGCGACCACGGCAACCGCCGTCAAGGGACGATGGGCTATGCGCGAGCCGAGCTGGCGGACGGGCGCGAGCCTGCGACCGCTCGGCAACGAGCGGACCCTTCCGGCGAGCGCGGTGTAGTAGTCGCGTGCTTGCCGAACCGTCCGGTGTTGCGTTTGCAACTGGCGCCGCAGGTTTTGTGGCATCGCGAATTCCAGGGCTTTGTCGAAAGCCTCCTCGAACGTGCCTTCGCCGCGGGCAATTTCGGCGAGGATAACCTTCGGGTTGCCGCGGTGCAGCTTGGACCGCAGTTCAAGAAGCGCGCGGTGCGCGGCACCGAGCGGGGTGCCAGCCGATGCCGGTTCGATACCGAGATCGCTCAGGATCGTGGCGAGCGAATCCGCCATCTTGGTCCGTTCCTGGGCCAATTCCTCGAACTCGAATTTAAGATTTTCGTCGTCGGCATCCTGCGCGGCCTTGCGGTAGCCCGCCTCACTGTCACGACACAGGGCGCTCAAGGCGCGCAATGCCGCCGCCAGGCCTTCGTCAGGGCCCTCCGACGATGCGCGACTCTGTCCATTGTTGTGTGCCATTGAATGCTCCTCGCATTTGTTCCTTGGGAAACCGTTCAGCCGCGGAAAAGTTGCGCATTCGGTCGGCGCGCCGCCTCAACCGCTGAAAAGCGTGGCTAACCCGCGACGCGTTGTGCCGGGGGACTACCGGAAGAGGGTGCCGATGACGGCGGATGAAGGAATAGCGCCTGGCTGACGATGGCTTTCACCGTGCTCGGCAGGAACGGCTTCGAAATCAGGAAGGTCGGCTCCGGACGCTGGCCGGTCAGGAGACGCTCCGGATAGGCCGTGATGAACACCACGGGAATATGGCGTTTGGCCAGGATGTCGCGCACGGCCTCGATGCCCGAGCTGCCGTCGGACAGCTGAATGTCGGCGAGAATGAGGCCGGGTTCTTCGCGTTCGGCGATATCCAGCGCTTCCCGATGGGTGATGGCGACCGGCAGCACCACATGGCCGAGCTCCTTGGCGATCGACGCCAGATCGAGCGCGATCACCGATTCGTCCTCGATAACCAGCACGCGGGTGCTCAGCCCTTCGGCGACCCCCTTGATCGCCTCGTCCACCAAGGCGCGAATCACGTCCGGCGGTTTGCCCAGGATACGGCCGGCGTCCTGCACGGAGAATCCCTCGAGCGCGGTCAGCAGCAAGGCCTGACGGGTGATGGTCCCGATGGAACTCAGATGAGCTTGAGCCGCCCGGCGCGATTCCGAGGTTTCCTCGGGCGCCGCGCCATCGCCGGCGCTGATCGACGAGCACACGGCATGGAACTGGCGGTAGAGGCCAATCCGCGACGTGAATCCACGGTCACGCCCCATTCCCCTATCTCCGTCCGCGTTCCGGGAGATCGTCTCGAGCGTGGCGCGCACGTAAGCGTCGCCGGCCTCCTGACTTCCAGTCAGCGCTCGGGCGTAACGCCGAAGAAAGGGCAGATAATCCCGAACGAGACGGCCTACCGCCATTTCATCTCCCCTCCGAAAAATGTGGCAAGCGACAAGGCTTTGCCTTTCACCGCAAACGTGTGACCAAGGGCGGAGGTTCCGGCGTGGAGATGCTACTTATAGTTGTATATCGAGCGCGAAATACATGCGTCTGGGAACGAAGGCGGGAAAGGCGCGTTTGTCGGATAGGCGGGGCGGATAGGGATGGGGCGCGTGCCGATGCTGGCCAGAAAATGGGAGGACCATGAGGATCCTCGCGAAGGGAACGCGTTCGAGGATCGCGACGTTATGAACAACCGAACGAAACCGGAAACCGCCAGCCCTCAATCCGTCGACCCTGCCACGGTCAAAGCAAAGGTCGGGGACCCCCGGCAGCCGGAGGGTTGCCACAATAAAATCCCCGATGGGAATCAGCGGATGCGGCCCTCGGAGCCGTATCTGACGTGGCTGGGCCAGTCGCTACGTCAGTCCTATGAAGAGACTCTGAATGAGCCGGTCCCCGATGCATTTCGTGAATTGCTCAACCGGCTCGAACAAGAAGATGAAGGTAAGCCAGCTTAAAAGTCGGGAGAGTTTTGTTGGTCTGCGTCGGGCCGACACACCGCCGGGCTAGGAAGGCGCTATGACCAACACGGCGGATTTCAAGAACCATTTTCTCAAGCAGGTTCCTGCGTTGCGGGGATTTGCGCGGGTGTTGTGCGGACAGTCCGCGCTGGGCGACGACTTGACGCAGGAAACGCTGCTGCGCGCCTGGGCAAGTAAGGACACCTTCACTTGCGGCACCAATATGCGGGCGTGGCTTTTCACCATCCTCCGCAATGTGTTCTATACTCACATGCGGCGTCAGGCGCTCGAGACCGCGGTTTGCAATGATCCGCAATTCAGCAAGACCTCGGTCGGGCCGCGGCAGCACACAAGCCTCGAGGTCAAGGAACTGCTCAACGCCTTTCCGCAGCTTCCACCCGAGCAGCGCGAGGCGATGTTTCTGATCGTCGCGGAGGGCTTGTCCTACGAACAGGCGGCTTCGATCTGCGGCTGCGCCGTGGGCACCATCAAGAGCCGAATCGGTCGGGCACGCAAGGCGTTGCAAGCGGAGTTCGAGGGCACTCAGACCGAGCGTCGTACCCCACGCGTTCGCACCCGTATCCGGCATGCGCCGGCCGCTCGGTCTCGACAACAGCACCAAGCGGAAGCGTTGCGGACCGATTCCGACAAATGAAGGGGCTGCTGGGCCGGCTGCGCAACAGGAAGAGCAGCTCGCTGCGTACCCGGTTGGCATTCACGCTCGCTCTCGCGCTCGCCTTGCCCGCAGCCCTCGGAATCGTTCAAGGCTACTACAACTATCGCGAGCAACGCGCGAGCGCCGAGCAAAACCTGGCGCACACCGCCCGGTTGGTCGTTGTCCAATATCAAAGCCTCTTGGCCAACGCGCGCAAGGTGCTGACGACACTGACCGCCCAGCCCGACGTGCGCAATCTGTCGATGCCGGCGTGCCGCGTTGCTCTGCGCAATGCATTGTCGCTTCTGCCCGAATACGATCTTGCCTTGGCCGTGGACATCAATGGCTCCATCCGCTGCGGCAGCGACGATGTCGACCGCCGCATCGTGGTGAAGGAATGGCCATGGTATCGGCAGGCGGTCGACGGCAGCGAGTTCACGGTCGCGGATTTCGCGTCCGACGAGATCCTTCCGCGGCGCACCTTGGTGGCGGCGATACCCGTGTACAATGCGGCGCGACGGATGACCGGCGTCTTGGCGCTGTTCATCAATCTCGAGACGCTCAGCCTTCTTTCGGACCGTGCCGATTCGACAAGCGATTCCGCCTATCTCATTCTCGACGCGCAAGGCAACGAGATGCCGTTCGAGGAGGCGACTCCGGTCGTTCCGCCGGACGTCCGCAGCACGCTTCTGGCCAAAGCCGCGGGGCAAGAGATCGCGGTGCATCGCCACATCGCCCGGCAGGGACGCGAGACCGTGTTCGCCATCGCCGCGCTGCCGCTCACGGGGCTCTATGCCGTGCTGGCCCAGCCGTCTCAGTCGCTCTTCGGCTGGTTCGGGGTCAGGCTCGCGGCGGATCTCGCCTCGCCCTTGCTCATCTGGCTGCTGGCGGTGGCGATCGCCGGTATCGCCATCCATCGGCTGGTGATCCGCTGGCTGCTGCAACTCCGGCAGATGGTCGTACAGTTTCTTTACGGCAGGGAAATGGATCATGAGATGCGCTTCGAGGAAGCGCCGCACGAGCTCAAGGAGCTTGCCGAATCCTTCATCAAGATGATGCAGACCATCGAAGCGCGCAACGCGCAGCTCAATGACGCGATCGCCCACCGCGATATGCTGATCAAGGAGATTCATCACCGCGTCAAGAACAACCTGCAGATCATCTCGAGCCTGCTCAATCTGCAGTCACGCGGCTTGAGGGACGATGTCGCCCGCGATGCCCTGCTCGGTCTGCAGAGTCGGGTGAATGCCCTGGCGCTGATCCACCAGAGCCTCTACGAGACCCAGGAGCAGCAAAGAGTAGAGCTGCAAGGCTTTCTGGGCGCGCTTTGCCATCAGTTGGAGGAACTGGTGAGCGGCCGGCAGATTTATGTGATCAGCGAAGTACCTCGGCATTTCGTGGCTGCCGAAACAGCCGTCACCCTGGCCATGCTCGTTACCGAAATCGTCAGCAACGCGACCAAACATGCCTTCAAGAGCCAGAAGAGCGGACGCGTCCTGGTCGAGTTGAAGCTTGGCGAGGACGGGGAGGCGACACTCGCGGTGTCCGACAACGGCATCGGCGGATTCGCGCTCGATGACTTGGATCCGGCGCGTCAGGGGCTCGGCCGAGAGCTCATCCTGGGCTATGTCCGCCAGCTCCATGGCGAGATGACCGTTGCCCAACGCAATGGCACTCATGTCAAAATCCGATTTACACGGCTGTCGTAGTGTCGGAAATGAGACTTTAGTATCGACTTCCCATACTTTGGGCACAAAGATCTTTTATTAGCGAAGATGTCATGACCGAAAGAAGCGAATTTTTGGAACCTCTGCGAGCCGGAGCGGTTAATGGAGGGTCTGTTTGTTGACGAAGGAGAACTCTGATGACTGAAGAGCGCACTGGGACATCCAACCGTGGATTCGCTTCGATGGACCCCGCGAAGCAACGAGCGATCGCGCGCAAAGGCGGTGAGAGTGTACCCAACGAAAAGCGCAGCTTCTCGCGGAATCGGCAGCTTGCCGCCGAGGCGGGGCGCAAAGGCGGTCATGAGAGCAGTGGCAACTTTGCGAACAACCCGCAGCGCGCCGCGGAAGCTGGCCGCAAGGGCGGCCAGCAGAGTGGCGGCAATTTCGCCCACAATCGCGAGAGAGCCGCTGAAGCCGGCCGCAAGGGTGGCCAGAGTCGCGGATAATCGATTTTATAGCGCGTCGTTCAGCGTTCTGCACAGCGACAGGGCCGCACTCCGATGTGCGGCCTTTTTTTATCCGCGGAGCCATTGCATGAGAAACCACGACGTCATGTGTAGCGCAACTTCCACACGGCAATGGCCTGCGGCGGCACCCGCGCGGGCGCCGGAGTCGGGTCGGTCGGCGGCAGTTCGAGCGGTGGATCGTTGGGCACCACCTCGGGCGGCGGCTCGGTACGGGGCGGATTGGCCGGATTGATCGAGGGCGGCGATTCCGGCGGCGGGATGTTGGGCGGTTGGGGCGGGCTGGGCGGCGTCGGCTGAGCCAAGCCTATGGGTTGCATCGATGTTCTCATACGCCTCTCCTATGGGACGAAGACTGAACAGGTGGCGCCGGCAATGGTTCCGTTTCGGGTCGTGGTCGGCGTATTCCGCCCAGGAACCGGATGGATGCTTCGGCTGTTGAGTTGAGAAATGACGGGAGATCGCCATGACCGATGTAAAGACCGAGGAACAACGCCCGCCGCAGCACCAGGACCGGCAGCCGGGCCAGCGCGAGGAGATGACGCCGCCGCCGCAGGATTCGGCGGTCGACTATCGCGGCTCCGGCAAGCTGCGGGGCAAGATCGCGCTCATCACCGGCGGCGACAGCGGCATCGGCCGCTCGGTCGCCGTCTCCTTCGCGAAGGAAGGCGCCGATGTCGCCATCGTCTATCTCAACGAGGACCGCGATGCGAATGAAGCCAAACGCCTGGTCGAGGAGCAGGGCGTCAAGTCACTGCTGCTTGCCGGCGACGTGGCCGACGAAAACTTTTGCCGCGAGGCGGTGGGGAAAACGGTTGCCGAATTCGGCCGGATCGACATTCTGGTCAATAACGCGGCTGTCCAGTATCCGGAGAAGGATCTCACCGACATCGATTCGGAGCAGTTGGAGCGCACGTTCCGGGTCAATATCTTTGCCATGTTCTATCTGACGCGCTTTGCCCTGCCGCATCTCAGGAAAGGCGCCGCCATCATCAATTCGGCATCGATCACGGCCTTTCATGGCAATCCGAAACTGATCGACTATTCCTCGACCAAAGGGGCCATCGTGTCGTTCACGCGCTCGTTGGCCAAGGCCAAGGTATCCGATGGCATCCGCGTCAATGCGGTGGCGCCGGGACCGGTCTGGACACCGCTCATTCCAGCGTCGTTCGAGGAGAAGGATGTGGCGAAATTCGGCGCCCAGAACCCGATGGGGCGCGCGGCCAAGGCGGACGAGATTTCGCCGTGCTACGTGTTCCTGGCCGCGCGGGATTCGGCCTTCATGACAGGCCAGGTGCTGCATCCCAACGGCGGCGAATATTTCGGCTGAGGGCAATAAGGGCTCGATCCAAACCCGACCAGGGGGCGCATCGCTCCTGTTTTGATCACAGGAACAATATCGGCGGCTGCCGGTTGTCATGAGGCGCGGTACCCCATGCCCAGCCTCCTCCACCCCCCCGTCGGGCAACCGCGCGCCTTTGCTGAGAGCCGCCGCTTCCTTCCTTCCTTCCTTCAGCGCGGCTGAATAGAAGGGAGCGGCGTTCTTTTCAATGTTTGGTGCGCGTCAGGGTCTGTGGCGCGAACAATTCCTCCGGCGCGAGCTTGCGGCGGCAGATTCCCTGCTCGTAACAGTAGGCCAGGAACGCTTCCAGCGTCCGCCGGTTGGGTTCGACACCGTAGGGCCAATATTCCCCGTCGGCGAACAGCAGTGTCTGCATGCGTTGCATATGATCCCGCCCCCATGGCACCGGGTAGCGGGGCGACGCTTGCATGAGTCGTTCCACGCTGCGCCGTTTGGCCTCCTCGAAGGCGAGCACCAGATTCATCGCCGCCCATGGATGGCGCTCGTAGATGTCGCGCCGCAACACGATGAGGTGCATGATGGGAAACACGCCGGTCTCGCGGAAATAATTTTCGTCGGCGGAGCGCGGATCGCTGAACAAGGGCACGATCTGCGGATTGGCGCCGCGTGAGCCGAGCGGCGGCGTGGCGCTGATCATGCAATCGATATCGCCCGTCAGCAGCATCTCATTGAGAGACCGGTCGGCAACGGCGCGGCATCGCACGCCGGCAGGCAGATCGAGGGCGACCTTTTCCGCTCGCCCGGCCTCGTTGGTGCCGGCCTGCACCCAATCGACCGATTCGAGCGGCACGCCGGCGTGATGGGCGAGCCAGCCGCGTACATAGATGGTCGCGGTCTGCGCCCATTCGGGAATGCCGCAACGCTTCCCCGCCAGTTCCGTGGGCGATGTGATCGGACTGCCACGCCGCACATAGAAGGCGGATTGCCGGAACACCCGCAGCGGGAAAACCGGCAGACCGATCATGTCCGCGGCACCGCCGTCGGCGACCATGGCCGCGTATTTGCCGAGCGACAGCTCCGAGACTTCCCATTCCCGATATTGCAGGAAACGATAGAACACGTCGGTGGGATACATCGACAGGCAGGTGAGCGAAATGCCCTCCGGCTTCACGCTGCCGTTCTTCAGGTCGTCCAGATGGTCGTAGTCTTTCGCGGCGAGCGTGAGGTGGATATCGGCCACGTCGTGTCCCCTTTCAGGCCCCGGTTTGTCCAGGTTTTACCGTGCTTCGCGAAAGCGCTAGACAGTGGCGCGTGAAATCGCGAGGATCGGCGAAAATAAAAACGCATATTGCGTTTTAAAACAAGGACGGATAGTGGGCGTCGTTTCGCCATGCGGGCGGGCGGCAATCGATGGGAGCAAGCTTATGGACGGCGCGGCCAGACCGACGCATTCGCAGGACCTGCGCACGCATCTTGCCAATCTCGAGCGCGCGGGCAAGCTCACCCGCGTGGCGCGCGAGATCAACAAGGATACCGAGTTGATGCCCCTCGTGCGCTGGCAATTTCGCGGCCTGGACGAGGCGCAGCGCCGGGGTTTCCTGTTCGAGCACGTCACCGACGCCAAGGGGCGTCATTATAAGACGCAGGTCGCAGTCGGCATCTATGCCGGTTCGTCGGACATCTATTCCATCGGCATGGGCTGCGAGGTCGGCGAGATCCGCAAGCGCTGGCAGGCCGCCCTCGCCAAGCCTGTGCCGCCGCGCGTCGTCGAGCATGGCCTGGTCCAGGAAGAGGTCCATATCGGCGACACGCTGTTCGAACATGGCGGGCTCGACGAATTCCCGATCCCGATCTCGACACCCGGGTTCGATGTTGCGCCTTATACCACGGCGTCGAACTGGGTGACCAAGGATCCCGACAGCGGCTGGATCAACGTCGGGAATTATCGCGGCCAAGTGAAGTCCCAGGACCGCATGGGCATGTTCATCGGCCCGCGCAAGGATGCTTGGAAACACTGGGATACCATGCGCAAGAAGGGCAAGCCGTGGATCGAGGCGGCGCTCGTGGTCGGCGGGCCGCCGGGGCTGACCTATCTGTCCGGGTCGCGCGTGCCCTATGGGGTGGAGGAATATGCCGCGGCCGGCGCGCTGATCGGCGAGCCGCTGGAGCTGGTGCGCTGCAAGACCGTCGATCTGCTGGTGCCCGCCCATGCGGAGCTGGTGGTCGAGGGGCGCATCTCGACGGAATATCTCGAGCCCGAGGCGCCGTTCGGCGAATTCACCGGCTACATGGGCGAGCGGGTCTACAATGCGGTGTTCGAGGTGACCGCGATCACCCATCGCAAGAACCCGATCTTCACCGCGATCATCAGCCAGATGCCGCCGTCCGAAAGCAGCAAGCTCAAGAAGCTGTCCCAGGACAACAATTACCTGTTCTTCCTGCGCAACCATTGCGGCATCCCGCAGGTCACCGACATCACCTTCCACGAGATCGCGCTCGAATCCTGGTCCGTGGTGCAGCTCAAGCGTTGCAATCCCGCCGTGGTCTGGCAGACGCTCTATGCCATTGCCGGGCGCAATACCTCGGTCGGCAAGACGGTGATCGCGGTCGACGAGGACATCGACCCCAACGATCTCGATTCCGTGGTCTGGGCGCTTTCCTATCGCATGCAGCCCGAGCGCGACATGAAGATGATCGGCAATCGCGCGGTGGGGCTCGATCCCTCCGCCCTGCCGCCCGACGCCGAAACGCGCAACATGACGGTGCAGGCTGAATTCGGCTCCTGCGTGCTGATCAATGCGACGCGCAAATGGGATTACCCGCCGGTCTCGCTGCCCGCCAAGCAATATATGGAAAAGGCCAAGGCGATCTGGGAAGAGCTCGGCCTGCCGGCGCTCAAGCCGCGCGCGCCGTGGCATGGCTATGAACTGGGAAATTGGACGGAACGGGACCGTCAGGAAGCGCAATGGGCCGTCGAGGGCGAACATCATCGCACGGGCGACCGCGCCAAGCAGCAGCGCCGCAAGGCCGACGAATGAGGGCGAGAGAAAAACGAGGATCTGAGACAAACGACAAGCGAGATGAACACGGCCGGATGAAACGGGAGGATGGAATGAAGGGATTGATGTCGAAACTGGTCGCCGCGCTGGGCGTGGCGGTTTTCGCCGCGGTCGCCGGCGTGAACGCCGCCGCGGCGGATGCCATCGAGGATTTCTACAAGGGCAAGCAGATGCGGGTCGTCGTCGGCTACCCGCCGGGCGGCGGCTTCGACGCCTATGCCCGCATGCTAGCCGACTACATGCCGCGTCATATCCCCGGCAATCCGACGATCATCGTTCAGCACATGCCGGGCGCCGCATCGGTCAAGGCCGCCAACTTCGTCTATGCGGTGGGTCCGCAGGACGGCACGGTGCTCGGGCTGCTGAACCACGCGGTGCCGCTCAACGCCCTGGTGTGGAAGGACGTGGGCGACGGATTCGATACCGGCAAGTTCAACTGGATCGGGCGTCTCGATATGATCGATCTCGTCGGCATCACCTGGCATGAGACCGGGGTGACGAGCATCGAGCAGGCCAAGCAGAAGGAACTCATCTTCGGCGCCACCTCGCCGACCGGCACCTCGGTGATGACGCCCAACGCGCTCAACAAATTGGTCGGCACTAAATTCAAGCTGGTGCAGGGCTACAACGGCACGGCCGACCAGTATCTCGCCATGGAGCGCGGCGAGATCCAGGGCATGGGCAACGCCATCTGGTCGCAGCTCAAGCGCAGCCATCCGCAATGGCTCGAGCAGAAGAAGATCACGCCGATTTTCCAGGACGGCTACGAGCGCCATCCCGATCTTCCCAATGTGCCGAACGTCACCGAGCTGGCGACCAACGAGGAAGACCGCAAGGTGCTGCGCCTGCTGGCCAGCACCTCGGTGGTGGGGCGCGCCTTCCTCGCCGGCCCGAAAGTCCCGACCGAGCGGGTCGCCGCGCTGCGCAAGGCCTTCGACGCCACGGCGGCGGACGCCGCGTTCAAGTCCGAGATGGAACGGCGCAACATTCCGCTCAATCCGATGAGTGGCGAGAAGCTGCAGGCCATGCTGGGGGAGATTTCGGCCTATCCCGAATCGCTGTTCGAGCGCACGCGGCAGGTGGTGAAGTAGGGAGAGGCGAATCGCCTCGACCGTATGGCCCGGCTCGACCGGGCCATCTCACGCCATGTATAAACCCCACTGCGTCATGCCCCGGCTTGTCCGGGGCATCCACGTCTTGATGCGACAACAGTTCTAGAAAAGTCGTGGATGGCCCGACTAAATCGCGCCATGACGGTTGTGGTATGTGGATGCCAGCTCTCGCTTGAGAAAGATGGCCGGTCGAGCCGGGCCATGACGACGAGGGTGAGAGGACGCATCGGTCTGCGCTTCAAGCCGTCCGGCCTTTTGGCTGGACAGGTCCTCGGCCGACCGCCTAAAATTTAAAAAGCGAAGTCAATGTTGAAAAATGTGACGGACGCGCTCCGGTCCTGGACTGGGGCGGCGCTGGTTCACGGGTCGGGAGAGTTTGTTGGACAAAATTCAGTTTCCGTATCGGTCCGGTTCGCACTGCGCGCTTCTCCATGTGGTCTCCGAGTCCGGCTCATGGGAGAAGCACGGGCTCGATGTGGAATACAATTATAAGATCACGTCGAAGGACGCCCACCGCAAGGTGCCGACCAGCGATGTGGAATTCGTCGGCGGCAACCACGTCTCGACCTACGGACATCGGGTGCGTGGCGACAGTTGGGTCTATCTCGGCCAGACGCTGAACTTCACCAACTTCAAGCTGGTGACGCGGCCCGACTCGGGCATCGAGAAGGTCGCCGACCTGTTCCAGAAGAAAGTCGCCTCCAAGGGCTCGCACCCGGGCCTCAATGACTGGATCTATCTCAAGCAGCGCGGGCTCGACGTCGACAAGGATCAGGTCGATCTGCAGAAGCAGGTGCCGGACGGCCAGATCGACGAGAAGCCGGGCCAGCGCGCCAAGCAGCTCGATGATCTGATCATGGAAGGCGCGGTGGACGCCGCATTCATCACGCCGCCGCGCAGCATCATGGCGCAGCGCCGCGGCCTCAAGGTCATCGACATCGATCCGCTGCCCATGGTGTGGTTCACCACCATCTCGACGAGCCTCAAGTTCGCCGAGCGCCATCCGGACATCGTCGAGCGCTTCCTGAAGGGCCTGATGGAAGGCATCCATTTCTTCAAGACCCAGCCCGAGAAGGCGATCAAGATCATCCAGGAACGCCACACGGCGGAGGGTAAGCTCGACGCCGAGATGGCGAAGCTGCTCTACACCGAGCTCGCGCGCATCCTGGAGCCCAAGCTCTATCCCTCGATCCAGGCGGTCTCCAACGTCTATGAGGAAGCCGTGCGCCAGGACAAGGACGCGCTCAAAATCAGTCCCATGGCGCTGTGGGACACCCATGCCATCCGCAAGATCGACGACAGCGGCTGGGTCGAGGAGCTCTACAAGGATCATCCCAGCTTGACGGTAAGCCCGAGCGCGGGCCGCGCCGGCTATGCCGCGTGGGACCGCGCCTTGGGTGGCGCGCCGAGCGTCGAAAAGCAGTAAGAACTTTCCGGCGCGACCAGCTAAGGATCGTGCCCGCGTAGCGTATTTTGGTTTTGCGTTTTTGAGGAGGACAGCGTGGCGTTAGACGTCAGCGAACAGGATCGACTGGCGGCACTCGGCGATTTGCGCGAGCTGGTTCGCATTGCGAAGCAGCGCGGCGAGCTCGAGGTCATCAAGGGCGCGGAGACTTATCTGGAGATGGGCGCGCTCTACGAGCTCAGCCTGGAACACCGTTTTCCGCCGTTGCTGATGTTCGAGGACATCAAGGGCTATCCGGCGAATCATCGCGTGCTGATGAACGTGCGCTTCTCGCGCCTGTTCGCCGCCGACCTCAGCCTCGACGCCCTCAAGGCGTTCCGCAAGACGCGCAAATGGGAGTCCGGCCTGATCGAGCCGGAGGAGGTCAACGCCGGCCCGGTGTGCGACAATGTCATCAAGGGCGACAAGGTCAATATCAAGGCCTTCCCCGCAGGCCACTGGCATGAGCATGACGGCGGCCCCTACATCGGCACAGAATGCCTGATCATCAACAAGGATCCCGACGGCGACTGGGTCAATGTCGGCACCTACCGCACGCAAGTCCAGGACGAGAAGACGCTGACCGTCTTCATCGAGCCCGGCAAGCACGGCAGCATGATTCGCGAGAAGTGGTGGAAGCAGGGCAAGGCCTGCCCGATGGTGGTCTGCGTCGGCCAGGCGCCGATCCTCGGCATGGTCGCCAGCACCGCGTCCAAGGTCGGCGTGTCGGAATTCGCCACCGCCGGCGGCCGCCTCGGCAAGCCGATCAAGATCATCCGTGGCGAGCTCACCGGCCTGCCGATTCCAGCCGACGCCGAACTGGCGTTCGAAGGCTTCATGCCGCCGCCGGAAGAGGAGACGCGGCCCGAGGGTCCGTTCGCCGAATGGCCGGGCTATTACGCGACCGACGAAGGCGAGGAGCCGGTGGTGCGCGTCGGCGCCATCTACCATCGCAACGATCCGATCCTGATCGGCCAGCCGCCGGCCAAGCCGACCTTTCCGGGCCGCCAACCTAGCCTCGGCGGCATGGCGGCGATCTGGGACGCGCTCGAAGCGGCCGGCGTGCCGGGCATCACCGGCGTGTGGAAACCGCTCGGCGGCGGCGTCTCGTTCATGAACGTGATCTCGGTCAAGCAGCTTCACCCCGGCCACGCCAAGATGGCGGGGCTGGTCGCCGCCGGCTGCGGCCCGGGCTCCTACATGAACCGCATCGTCATCGTGGTGGACGACGACATCGACGTCACCGACACGGCGGAGGTGCTGTGGGCGTTGGCGACGCGCTGGGATCCCAAGACCCAGACCGACATCATCGACGGCTGCTATACCGGCTATATCGATCCGTTGATCAGCCCGGAGAAGCGGGCCGTCAACGATATCACCACGCCGCGCATCATCATCTATGCGGTGCGGCCGTATCACTGGAAGGACCAGTTCCCGCGGGTCAACACGGTGTCGAAAGACTACGCGGCGGAGGTCGAAAAGAAGTGGGCGGCCAAATTGCCGTTCTTGAAAAAATAGCTCTGGGGAGGGGCGGCGATGATGCGACGAGTTGCGGTTGGCGTATTGGCGGCGGTTCTCGGTTTCAGCTTCGCGGCTGCGGCCAAGGCCCAGCCGGCCAACGAATTCTACCCCGGCAAGCAGGTCCGCATCCTCGTCGGCACGGAGGCCGGCACATTTTTCGACGCCTATGCCCGGCTGCTGGTCCGCCACATGGGCAAGCATCTCCCCGGCCAGCCCGGCATTCTGGCCCAGAACATGCCGGGCGCCGGCAGCCTGACCTTCTACAACCATCTCTACAACGTGGCGCCCAAGGACGGCACCGTGTTCGGCATCGGCCACCGCGCGGTGCCGCTGATGCCGCTGCTCGGCATCGAGGGACCCAAATTCGAGGCGCAGAAGTTCAACTTCATCGGCTCGATGAACAGCGAGGACGATGTCTGCATCACGCGTGACGATTCCGGCATCCGTACCATCCAGGATCTCAAGTCCAAGGAGTTGATGGTCGGCACCACCGGGCGCGGCGCGGAGCTCACCACCTTCTACGCGACGATCCAGGCGATGCTGGGCGCCAGGCTCAAGGTCATCACCGGTTACCGCTCGACCAACGATCTCTATCTCGCGGTCGAGCGCGGCGAGATCCAGGGCCGCTGCGGCGGCTCCTATGCCAATGTCCTCGCCGACCGGCCGCAGCTCATGGCCGAAGGCAAGATCATCGTCTTCCTGCAGATCGCGCCCACGCCCAATCCGAAGATTCCGAACGTGCCGTCGCTGCTCGACCTGGTGAGCGCCGAGGACAGGCCGGTGCTCGAACTCATGGTGTCGGCCCATCCCATGGGCCGTCCGTTCGTCGCCCCACCCGAGGTGCCGGCGGATCGCGTCGCCACATTGCGCGCCGCGTTCGACGCCACCATGAAGGATTCGGGATTGCTTGCCGACGCGCGGAAGCAGAACCTGGACCTGTCCCCTGTCACCGGCGCCGAGATGGCCGCGATCATCGCGAAAGCCTACCGCACGCCGGCGGCCGTGGTGGCGAAGGCGAAGATGCTGGTCGGCGGCCAGTAGACCGAATTCAGCGAAGCCAGGCGGCCATTGCGCCGCATGTTGGAGTTCACACTATGTCGTTTCCCGAACTGGAAGCCTTCGACGCAAAGCTCGCTAAGTCGCACATTCGCGGCCAATGGAAGTCGGAGGAGTTTCTGCAGAAGGCGGTCGGCGGGCCCAAGCCGGCCGGCGTGCCTGCGATCTGGAAATGGGCCGAGGTAACCGCGCTGCTCGAGGAGGCGGGTCGCGTCATGCCGGAAAGCATGACCGCGCGGCGCAGCCTGATCTTCCAGAATCCGGCCTTGCCGCGCGGCACCACCCAGACGCTCAATATGGGCGTGCAGATGATCCAGCCGGGCGAGACTGCCTGGGCCCACCGCCACAGTATCGCGGCCTTGCGCTTCATCATCCAGGGCCACCCGGCCCTATCGACGGTGGTTGACGGCGAACGTTGCGTGATGGAGGACTTCGACCTCGTGCTGACGCCCAACTGGTCGTGGCACGATCACCACAACCAATCGGAAAAGCCGGCTTATTGGCTCGACGTGCTCGACGTGCCGCTGGTCCTCGGCCTCAACCAGACCTTCTACGAGGCCTTCGGCGAGAAGGAGCAGACGACGGCATCGCGCGGACCCGATGCGCCGGTGTTGCGCTTCCCGTGGCGCGAGGTGGAGCAGACGCTCAAGCAGCAGGCGGCCCAGAAAGGCAATCTGCCGGAAGGCGCGATTTACGATTACATCAATCCGGCGACCGGCGGTTCGACCCTGCCGACACTACTCTGCCGCGCGCAATGGCTGCCCGCCGGCTCGGAGACGCGTACCGTCCGGCGCACCTCGAGCGCGGTTTATTTCGTCGTGCGCGGCGAGGGCGTCACCCATGTCGACGGGCAGGACGTGCGCTGGGGCAAGAACGACTGCTTCGTGGTGCCCAACTGGGCCCGCCACCGCCATGTCAATCTGTCGAAAACCGGCGAGGCGGTGCTGTTCTCGGTGCACGATACGCCGGTGCTCAAGGCGCTCGGCCTTTATCGCGAGGAGGCAGCGGACAGCCGCTAGGGAAGGCGAGGGGCAGGCGCAACGCGTGCCACCCGGAATTATGCGGCGGGCTGCCCGACCGGTGCGCCGAGCCGGCGCGACAGATCGGCGGCGATGGCTTTCAGCTCTTGCGCCGCGGCGCCGTCGTAGTCCGGCTCGAAGCTGCCGAGCGAGCTGATCAGGGTGACGCAGAGGGCGATGCGGCCGCTGGCGTCGAATACCGGGGCCGACAGCGCCGCGAGATTGTTGCCTTCCTCACCGATATTGCGCCCCAATCCATGGCGCCGAACTTCGTCGCGCAGGGCCTCGACCTGCTTGGGTCCCATCTCCTTGCCTTCTTTATCGGCCCGTTCGGCGAGTTCGCGCTTGACGAAAGGCTCGACCGTGGATGGCTTCTGGTAGGCCAGGAAGACGCGGCCCGAGGCGCTGCGCAGCAAGGGCAGATTGCGTCCCTCGCGGATGCGCACGGCGGAAGCGAGGTCGGCCTGCTCCCAGCGGATTACCGTCGGGCCATTGGTGCCCCAGACGCAGATCAGGGAGGCCAGGCGCGTGCGTTCGCTCAGCTCCGTCAGCACGTCCGTCGTCATGCGCACCGCGTCGACTCGGCCGAGCGCCGCGACGCCGAGCTCGAGGATCTGCGAGCCCAGGTCGTAGCGCCCGGACACCGGGTTCTGCTCGACCAGCCGGGTGCCGGCGAGCCCGAGCAAATAGCGGTGGGTGCGTGTCGGCGACATGCCGGCGGCGGCGGCGATCTCGCTCAGCGTCGCGGGCCGGCCGATCGCCGCCAGCTTGTTGAGCAGCGACACGCCGACCGCGATGGAGCGGATGCCGTGACGGGGCATGCCGTCGGTGGCCTTCCGCTTGCGCGTGGGTTTTGTGCGTGGCTTGGTCGGTTCGCGCATGGAATACCGCGACGGAGGAGGGGGATGGAGACGAGCGGGCGCAGTGTGCCAAAGCCTTGCTGGCCCGTCCATCCCATTGCTGCGCCACGCTTCCAGCCGGCTCAAAACGGTGGACATCGGACCGCATTTCTGCGACGATCACAAAAATCGTAATCGATATCGAAAACTGTGATCCCGAAGCTTCAGGGGTCGGTGAGTGGGACCGAGTAATGCAGGAATATATCGTCGGCAAATTGAACGAACTTCCCGACGGCAAAGGGATTGCCGTGCAAGCCGGGCGACGCACGATCGCCGTCTTCCGCATCGGCAGCGAGGTGTTCGCCGTGCACAACACCTGTCCGCACAAGGGCGCATCCCTATGTGAGGGCACGGTGGTGAGCGAGGACAAAGTGGTGCGCTGCCCCTGGCACCACTGGAATTGGCGGCTCGAGGATGGCAAGCTCGCCGTTACGGCTACCCAGGGTTTGCGCAAATACGACGTGGTCGTCGAAGGCGACGACGTGATCCTGCGGGTCTGATGGGCGCTTCCAGACAAGGACAGCCCTCGCCCCGAACTTTGGAGAAGCGACAATGAATGTGATGACCAGCCCGAAGCGCGAGCGCGCCACGCGCGTGAAGCCCGATCCGATCGACGCGCGCGGCCGCGCGATGAACGTGGTGGACACCGACTTCCACTTCCTGCCGGAATGGAACGACCTGCGCAAATACATGAAGGAACCGTTCAAGAGTGTGGCGAAGTCCTATCCGCCGGTCGGCGGCGACTACGGTCCGAGCATCGCGCTCGATCTCGAAGGCACGGGGCAGGAGACCCAGGGCCGCGCGCGCACCGCGGCGGACATCCTGCGCGTTATCGACGAGATCGGCGTCGACACGGTCATCATTAGCCCGGGCTTCCAGCGCCCGCAGAGCATGTTCCACCAGACTATGTTGACGGCGACCTGCTCGGCCTACAACGATTACCTGATCAACGAAGTCATGCCGGTCAGCCCGCGCATCCGCTGCGAGATCATGGTCAATCACCGTAACCCGGAGGCGGGCGCGGCGGAGATCCGCCGTGTCGGGTCCAATCCGGGCTTCGTCAGCGTCTATACCGAATTCGGCGCCAACTACGAGCCGCTCGGCTCGGCCAAGCACGATCCGATCTTCGCGGCCGCCGCGGAGCACAAGCTCATCGTCACGTCGCATGTCGGCACGTTCTGGCAGCAGTTCACGCCGCTGCATCAGGGCGCGCGCACCTGGACCGAGCTGTTCGGCATCGCGAGCTGCGGCATCAGCATGTCCTATATCGCCAGCATGATCATGCAGGGCCTGTTCGACAAATGGCCGGATCTGCGCATCGTGCTCAAGGAAGGCGGCTTCTGGTGGATGCCGGAATTCCAGGCCCGCGCCGACGACTTCTACCTCAATCACCCCGGCGACATTAAGATGACCGAGCGCAAGCTCGAGGCCGGCGAGAAGTTCCTGGCCAAGATGCCGAGCGAGTATTTCTATTCGAACATCCGCTTCGCCAGCCAGCCCATGTGCGTGCCGAAGGACATGAGCCACTTCAAACATCTCATGGAGATATGCCGCGGCGAGGACATGCTGCTCTATTCCTCGGATTGGCCGCACGCCACCTTCGATCCGCTGAACTGGGTGTTCGAGACGCCGATCTCGGAGGAGGGCCGCAAGAAGATCCTCGCCGACAATGCCAAGAATTGGTTCTGGCGGCTGAATAGCTAGTTCGATCGAGCGCGATATCCCGGGCCGGCGGCGAAAAACAATAATATCGTCGCCGCGGCGCCGGGCTATTGCGTCTTGTTGGGTGCGAGGCGATCATCACGTCCGGCGCGCTATCAAAATCAAGATGCCGGTAATGGGGGACGACATGGATGGGAATGTGGGCAGCAAGACGAATCTGCAGGACTTGCGGACCCATCTGAGCAATCTCGAGAAGCAGGGCAAGCTCACCCGCGTCACCCGGCCGATCGACAAGGATACGGAGCTGATGCCGCTGGTGCGCTGGCAGTTCCGCGGCCTTCCGGAGGAGCAGCGCCGGGGCTTCTATTTCGAGAACGTCACCAATGCCAAAGGCAAGAAACTGCCGGGCGGCGTTGCCGTCGGCATCTATGCCGCGTCGTCGGAGGTCTATGCCATCGGCATGGGCTGCAAGCCCGATGAAATCCGCGGCCGCTGGCAGAAGGCGCAAGCCAAGCCGACGCCGCCGAAGCTGGTCGAAACCGGCTTCGTGCACGAGGAGATCCATATCGGGACCTCCCTGCTCGAGCATGGCGGTGTCGAGGAATTCTCGATTCCGATCTCGACGCCGGGCTTCGATGTCGGGCCCTACACCACGGCCTCCAACTGGGTGACCAAGGATCTCGAAACCGGCTGGCACAATGTCGGCAATTACCGCGGCCAGGTGAAGGCGGCCGACCGCATGGGCATGTTCATCAGCCCGCGCAACCAGGGCTGGAAGCATTGGGACCAGGCACGCCAGCGCGGCATCCCGCTGGAAGCGGCGCTCGTCATCGGCGGGCCGCCCGCGCTGACCTATTGTTCGGGCACGCGCATTCCCTACGGCATCGAGGAATACGCCGTGGCCGGCAGCCTGATCGGCGAGTCGCTCGAATTGGTGAAATGTCAGACCGTCGACCTGCTGGTGCCGGCCCATGCCGAGCTGGTGATCGAGGGCCGCATCTCCACCGACTATCTCGAGGAGGAGGCCCCGTTCGGCGAATACACCGGCTATATGGGCGAACGCGTCTATAACGCGGTGTTCGAGGTGACGGCGATCACGCATCGCAAGAATCCGATCTTCACCGCCATCACCAGCCAGATGCCGCCGTCCGAGAGCAGCAAGCTCAAGAAGCTCGGCCAGGACAACAGCTATCTGTTCTACCTGCGCAACCACTGCGGCATTCCCCAGGTCAAGGACATCAGCTTCCACGATATCGCCGTGGATTCCTGGTGCGTCATCCAGATGAAGCCGTGCAACCCGTCGGTGGCGTGGCAGGCGATGTACGCCGTCGCCGGGCGCAACTCGACCGTCGGCAAGATGATCATCTGCGTCGACGAGGACATCGACATCAATGACATGGATTCCGTCGTCTGGGCGTTGAGCTACCGCATGCAGCCGGAGCACGATCTGCGCACGCTGGGAAATCGCAGCGTCGGCCTCGATCCGTCGGGCGCGCCGCCGGGCAACGAGTCCGCCGACAACACGAAGCAGGCCGTGTTCGGTTCGCTCTCCCTGATCAACGCCATGCGCAAATGGGATTATCCTCCGGTGTCGCTGCCGGCCAAGCAATACATGGAGAAGGCCAAGGTGATCTGGGAAGAGCTCGGCCTGCCGAAACTCACCCCGCGCGTGCCATGGCACGGCTACGAGCTCGGCAACTGGAGCGACCGTGATCGCCAGGAAGCCCAGTGGGCGGTCGAGGGCGAGCATCACCGCACTGGCGACCGCGCAAAGCAGCAGCGCCGCAAAGCCGACGAATAAAACGGCCGACACTCAAGATCGGCCGGGACGAAACGTGAAACGGGGAGGGATCATGTCCGGATGTCAATATTCCGAGCAACGAACCGGCGCGCGCAAGATCGGCCGCGCCGCGCTCCGTCTTGCCGCCTGTCTGGTGGTCGCGCCTGTCCTGGCGCAACCGGCCGGTGCGCAATCCGCCGATGACGGCTTCTATGCCGGCAAGCAGGTCAAGGTGATCGTCGGCTTCCCGCCGGGCGGCGGCGCATTTCCGGCCGATGTCGCGGCCAAGGCCAAGAAGATTCTCAAGCCGGCGTCTCCGTAAAGGTCAGTTCACGATGGAAAACGAATATGACGGGCTGCGCACCTATATCGACGCCGTGCGCGGCATCGATCAGTGCAAGGATATCGACGGCGCCGACTGGAATCTCGAGATCGGCACCCTGACCGAGGCCGCGACCGAGTTCATCGCCGAGCCCCCCATGATGCTGTTCGACAACATCAAGGGCTATCCCAAGGGCTTCCGCGTGCTCAGCCTGCCGCTCGCCTCGAAGAAGCGCACGGCGCTGGTCTATGGCCTGTCGCCGGACACGACCAAGCTGCAGCTCGTGCGCCAGATCACCGACAAGATCAAAAAGGCGACGCCGCTGCCACCGGTCGAAGTCGCCAACGGCCCGATCCTGGAAAACCGCATGACCGGCGACGATGTCGACCTGTGGAAGTTTCCCGTGCTCAAGGCCCATGCCAAGGACGGCGGCCGCTATATCGGCACTGCCGACCAGGTGATCAACCGCGATCCGGAAAGCGGCTTCATCAATATGGCGACCTACCGCATCCAGGTGCACAGCAAGAACATGCTCGGCCTATGGATGAGTCCTGGCCAGCAGGGCCGCGCCATCTGCCAGCGCTATTGGGACAAGGGACAGGCCTGCCCGATCGTTGCCGTGTTCGGCGGCGATCCGCTCTTATTGCAGGCATCGTCCACGAAGCTCGAATGGGGCCGCTCGGAGCTCGAGCTGGTCGGCGGCCTGCGCGGCAAGCCGCTGCCGATCGTCAAGGGACCGATCACCGGCCTGCCGATCCCGGCCCATGCCGAGGTCGTCATCGAGGGCGAGGTGCCGCCGCCGTCCCAGGATTCCCACGACGAGGGGCCGTTCGGCGAATGGCCAGGCTATTACTCGGGTGGCACGCTCGGCACCGGCGAGAAGCAGCCAGTCATCCATGTGAAGGCGATCTATTACCGCAACGATCCGATTCTGGTGAACATGGCGCCGCAATGGCCGGGCGCGCCGACCTACAGCGTTCGCTTCGATTCCGGCATCCTGTGGGATCAGCTCGAAGCCGCGGGCGTGCCAGACATCCAGGGCGTCTATATCCACAACCCGTATCTGATCGCGGTCTCGATCAAGCAGCGCTATGCGGGCCATGCCAAGCAGGCGGGCCTCGGCGTGCTCGCCTGCGCCGCTTCGGCGCGCAACGGCCGTTACATCGTCATCGTCGACGAGGACATCGATCCATCGAGCCTCCAGGAAGTCGTGTGGGCGATGGAAACGCGCGTCGATCCGGCGACCGATATCCAGACGGTGGATGGCTGTTGGGGCACGCCGCTCGACCCGCGCATGCCACCGGAGAAGCGCGACTCGAAGGAGCACACCAATAGCCGGGCGATTTTTTATGCCGTGCGGCCCTTCGCCTGGAAAGACCGGTTCCCCATGGTCAACCGGGCGGACAAGAATGCGCTGCGGGCGGTCGCGGAGAAATACCGCAACGAGTTGCCTTTCCCCGAGATTTCATAGGGGATAGAGGATTCGTCTTGATCGGGGCTGCAATTCGAAGTCAGCTTCGGCCAAATCATCGGTAAACGCGATAGGGAGAGTGACATGGGAATTGGGGGCGGCCGCGCCGCGGCCTTCGCGACTTGTCTGGCTTTGACGATGGCGGCTTTCGGTCCGCGGGCATCGGCGCAGGACGTGTCGTTCAAGGACAAGCGCCTCATGATGCTGATTGGCTCGGAGACGGGCGGCGGCACCGACACGACGGGGCGGCTGGTCGCGCCTTATCTCAACAAGTATCTGCCGGGTAATCCGTCGATCATGGTCCAGAACATGCCGGGCGCCGGCGGCATCGCCGCTCAGAATCACTTCGCCAATCAGGTGAAGCCGGACGGCATGACCTTCACCACGGGCGCCTCGAGCCAGGTCGATCCGTTGCTCTATCGCAAGTCGACCGCCGGCTATGATCCGACCAAATACGCCTATGTGGGTGGGGTTGGGCGCGGCGGCAACTTCCTGCTGGTCAACAAGGAGGCCGAGCCGCGGCTTTACGACAAGAGCAAGGAGCCGCTGGTCATGGGGTCCAACTCGGCGCCGCGCACCGGTGTGCAGATGGCGCTGTGGGGCATCGAGTATCTCGGCTGGAACGCGCGCTGGATCACGGCTTACCGCGGCACCAACGATATGTTCCTGGCGCTGGAGCGTGGCGAAATCGACATGACCGCGACCGCCAACTACTTCCAGGTGGAAAAGGCGCTGGCGACCGGCAAGTTCAAGGTGATCGCCCAGTCGGGCAGCCTGGAGGACGGCAAGATCGTGCCGCGCCCCGAGCTTGCCGACACGCCGATCTTCTCCGATATGATGAAGGGCAAGATCAAAGACAAGCTGGGCCAGCAGGGCTTCGACTACTGGCTCAGCATGTCCGCCATGGACAAATGGCTTGCGCTGCCGCCGGGGACGCCAGGGGATATCGTGAACGCCTATCGCGCCGCCTTCCGCAAGATCTCGGCCGACCCTGCCTTCGTGTTAGAGGGCAAGAAAATGAGCGAAGACTTCACGCCCATGTCGGCCGAGGACGTGCAGAACCTGGTGAGAACCGTCGGCGCCACGTCGGCCGAAGCCATCGAGTACATCAACACGATGATGCGCAACCAGGGCATCCGGGTGGAGTAGCCCAATCTTGTTTCGGTGATGTGCCCCCCACCTGACCTCCCCCACAAGGGGGGAGGAAAAGCAAGTGAGACCGCTGGGACCTTGTCTCTCCCGATGGGGAGGCGAATTCGATGGGAAGGCCAAGCTCAAGCGCTACTCCCTCCCCCTCGATGGGGGAGGGCCGGGGTGGGGGTGATCATCCCCGTAGTGCGGACACCGCATAAGAAAATGGCGGCGGATGTGATCCGCCGCCCTTCGCCCGTGGCGCCCGCCGCCGCGGGGGGGGGGGGGGGGGGGGGGGGGGGGGGGGGGGGGGGGGGGGGGGGG
>CAZOBN010000006.1:0-58390 GCA_964577835.1 uncultured Rhizobiaceae bacterium | reverse complement strand
GGGAGGGTTAGGGTGGGGGGTGATGCAGGCATCGGTGATTCCGAGTACTAGGCTTCACACAGAAGTAACCCGGCCGTTCGCGGCAGCCGAACGCGAAAAAAAGGCCCCGGAACGGTCCGGGGCCTTGTTCATTCGCGGGCGGACTGTGGAGATCGAGGCTCCGCCATATCGTTCGCCCAGCCTATCGTGCGGCGAATCTTCGTGGCGAGCCCGGACCGGCCATAAGATTTTCGCAAGAATTGGAAAGGGCGGACCGCGGACCGGCCAACGGCGCGGATTCCCACAGCAATAGCATTCAGACGCTGGCCGCGCAAAAGAAGGCCCGGCCCCACAGAACGGGCCGGGCCTTTCATACCTGAGGTACCGAACGGCGCGCCCTGCGACGCACCCGTCCTTGACACAACGGGACTTAGAACGCCTTGCTGACGGTGAAGATGATCGCTTCGCGCTCGCCGCCGCTGCCCGCCGGAACGTCGTTCTTGTCGAGATCGGTGCCGATGAGCTGCAGCTTCAGGTCGAGGCCGACGAGATTGGTGCCGACGCCGATGCTGTAGTCGAAGAAGTCGGGATAGCCGAAGCGGACTTCGTCATCGATCCACTGGCGACCGCCATGCAGGAAGACCGAGAAGGACTTGCCGATGGGGATCGTGACGTCAGCGGCGAGATAGACGCTCGTGCCGGACTCGTACTGATATTCCGGCGAGACCAGAGCGGTGAACATGGTCTGCATGAAGCCGAAGTCGTAACCGGCGGCGACCTTGCCATCGACCCAGTCGGCGTCGAGCGAGCCGTCATAGCCGGGGTAGTAGTAGTAGATCAGGCCGACATCATAGGTGAAGTTGGTGTTGATCGAGCCGCGGTAGCCGGCCGAAAAATCGATCTCGATTCCCGCGCCGGTGCCGATGACGTTTTCGCTGACATTGGAGGCCCAGGCGCCGATATAGATGCCCGACGAATGGTTGTATTCGAGGGCGCCCTGCACGGCGGGCACGCCTTCGTCGGTCTGGCGCAGCCCGCGCGCATAGTATTGCGTGGTGAAGGCGACGCTGCCGACAATCTTATCGCCAGCCGGCAGTTCAACGAGTGGGTCGCCGGCATAGGCGAGCGATGCGCTACCGATCATGACCGCGGTTGCCACGCCGAGAAGATGAAGTTTCATTTTTGGAATCCTTGATTGGTTGCCTGTAGTGACCTCAGGTCTGCTGCCGGAACCGATCGGCCAGTCGCAAAATGGCCCCGTGTCATCCCCTCCGGCGACAGCACTTGGAGAGATATGCAAAGACGAAGCCACTCATGCAAGATAAAGGAGTTCATGATTTTTCTTTCATTTACAGTATGTTGCGGAACTGTCACCCTAGCCGACACAAGCAGCAAACTGATTAATCGTTAGTCAACCTAGAAAATGTGCACGTTTTCTCACCACTCTCTGTTTAGTGATGATGTCGACCTTGCCCAATTTCCGCGCAATCGGCGCCCGTCCGATATCAAGGGGCGGGTTTCGGGCTGTCATGTGACGTACTGTGACGCAGAGCAGCAATCGTGAATCCTGATCCCGGGTCGTCTCGCAGCGTGTCGTCATCGGGCCTGCGCGGCGTCTTGTGGCCTTTGGGCGCCACCTTGCTGGCGCAGGTTGTAACCTCCTGGGCCAATCTCACCGTGCCGGTGATTGCGGTGCCGCTCGCCGCCGATTTGGGCGTGCCTGCGGCGTGGGTCGGTCTTTATGTCTCGGTCACCTACCTCGCGGGCATGACGTCGGGCGTGATGGGCAGCCCCTTCATCATCCGTTACGGCGCTATTCGCGTGTTGCAGATATGTCTGCTGCTTTGCGCCGTTAGTCTGGCGCTGCTGACGACCGGGTCGCTGGCGATTGCCGTGCTCGCCGCCGTTATCCTCGGTTGCGGCTATGGGCCGACGACGCCCGCCTCGTCGCACATCCTGTCGGCGCAAACGCCGCCGCAATTCATGCCGCTGATCTTTTCGATCAAGCAGACCGGCGTGCCGGCCGGTGGCGTGTTGGCCGGCGTCATCGTGCCGGTGCTGGTGCTTGCCTACGACTGGCGCACGGCCGCGTGGTTTGTCGCCGCAGTCTGCATCGCGACGGCCCTTGTGCTGCAGCCCCTGCGCGGCTCGCTCGACGCCGAGCGCGTTGAACGGCAGAGGTTGTGGATCAATCCGCTGAATTCGATTCGCCTGGTGTGGCATCACGCCGGTCTGCGGCGCCTGTCGCTGCTGTCGATGGCCTATTCGGCCGTGCAGATGTCGATGCTTTCGTATCTGGTGACCTATCTGGTCGAGGCGATCCAGCGTGACCTGATCACCGCCGGCCTGGTGCTGGCGGCGGCGCAGGTCGCGGGCGTCGGCGGTCGCGTGTTGTGGGGCGCCATTGCCGGGCTGGTGCTGCCGGCGCGCCGGGTGCTGATGCTGCTCGGGTTGCTCATGGCGGCGGCGGGTGCGACCATGGCGCTGGTCGCGCCGGATTGGCACATCGTCGCCATCTTCGCCGTGGCCGTCGTCTATGGCGCGACGGCTGTGGGATGGAATGGCGTCATGCTGGCGGAGCTGTCGCGCCTGGCGCCGGCGGGAAAGGCGGTCACCGCCACCGGCGGATCGCTGTTCTTCACCTTCGGCGGCGTCATGATGGGGCCGACCCTGTTCGGCGCCTGGGTGAGCGCGACGGGCAGCTATCCATCGGGATTTCTCATTCTGGCGGCGCTCGGCGTGCTCGGCGCGGCGCTGCTGGCGTGGCACTACAAAGAACGCCAGCCCTAGTCGCGGCCTAGTACTGGCCATCATTGAAGCAAGAGTCACCCCCACCCCGGCCCTCCCCCATCGAGGGGGAGGGGAAGTTATTGAGCAACATTGCGAATCCCCTCCACCCTTGTGGGGGAGGGTTAGGGTGGGGGGTGATGCAGGCATCGGTGATTCCGAGTACTAGGCCGGTCTGGCCGCCGTGATGGCCAGCGTCGCGCGTGCTCGGCGATCGAGCAGTGCCGCCAATCCGACGAGCGCCGGCAGCGGATGGGTGATGACATAGGTCGGGATCGGCGCGAGGTAGCGACGATAGCGGCCCTTGTCGGCGAAGCGGTCGCGAAAGAGCTTGGTGTCGAACAGCCGGCCAAGCTTGGGCACAATGCCGCCCGCAATGTAAACGCCGCCGAGCGCGCCGTAGACCAACGCAAGATTTCCCGCCGTCGAGCCCAGCATGGCACAGAACATGGCGACGGCTTCGCGGGCCAATCGATCGCCGGTCTGGGCACGGCGGGTGATGGCTGGCGGCGTCAGCTCGGGAGCCTTGACGTGTTCGATCTCCGCCAAGGCACGGTGGAGATTGATCAACCCGCGACCCGACAGACAACGCTCGGCGGAAACATGACGATGGCGGCGGCGGATCTGTCGGATGACGGCGTCCTCGCGATCATTGGTGCCGGCCATGGTGGCGTGACCACCTTCCGTCGCGATAGCGTGCCACAGCATGCCTTTGTCGCCGACATCCTCATCCGGTACAAGAGCCCCGACCCCGAGCCCGGTACCGGGGCCGATCACGGCGATAGGGGCGCGGCTCACGCCGCCCTTGCCGCCGATCTTGCGGCGCTCGCTCGCCTTGAGGAATGGGATGCTCTCCGCGATCGCCAGGAAGTCATTGACCACGACGAGGGCGTCGAAACCGAGAGCGCAGCGCACGGCTTCGATCGAGAAGCGCCAGGGGTGGTTCGTCATGCTGACCTTGTCGCCGACGACGGGCGCGGCGACGGCAATTGCGCCGATCGTCGGTAGTGAACGGAGCCTTGCGTGGCGAAAATAGCTGCGGATCGCCGTCACGATGTCGGCGAAATCGTCGCAGCGATAGCGCCGCAGCTTTTTGGCCGGCTCACCTGGGCGCTGCACGGCGAAGCGCGCATAGGTGCCGCCGATATCCGCCAGCAGGCGCAGGGGAGAATGGTCGCGTTGAGGCATCTCGCGACCCATTATCGCGCGTTTGGCCTTCAAGCGCTATGCGGCGTATGGGGCGGCGCGCAGTGCGGCGACGAAACGATTTCGCCAGGCGCCGATGTCTTGGCGAGCGATGGCATCCATCGCTTCGTGCCAGCGTTTCTGCCGCTCCGCAAGCGGCATTTTCAGGGCCGTGTTCAAGGCTTCCGCCACTTCGTCCGCGTCATGGGGATTGACCAGCAGCGCGCTGTCGAGCTCCTCGGCCGCGCCGGCGAAGCGGGAGAGCACGAGGACGCCGGGATCGGCGGGGTCCTGCGCCGCGATATATTCCTTGGCCACGAGATTCATGCCATCACGCAAGGGCGTGACCAAGCCGACCTTGGCGTAGCGCAGGAAGCCGGTCAGGGCTTGTCGCGAGAAGCTGCGGTTGAGATAGCGCACCGGCATCCAATCGTATTCGGCGAAGACACCGTTGATGTGGCCCGCCGCCATTTCCAGTTCGTGACGAATGGCGGAGTAGTCGGCCACGCCCTCGCGCGTCGGCGGCGCGATCTGCAGCAACGTCACTCTCTTGCGCCAGGTGGAAAACCGCGCGAGCAGCCGCTCGAAGGCGCGAAACCGTTCGGGAATACCCTTGCTGTAGTCCAGCCGGTCGACTCCGACGATGAGGTCGCGCCCCTGCAGGCTGGTGCGCAGCCGTGTGATGCGCTGCGAGCGTGCCGATTGCGCGGCGAAGGTGGCGACGTTGTCGACATCGATACCGATGGGGAAGGCCTCTGTCTGGAAGACACGGTTCCCGACATGGACGAGATCGGCGCCGATAAGATCTCCATTCAGGCTGCAATGCATGTAGTCGCGAAATGAATCGCGGTCGCTGCGAGTCTGGAATCCGACGACGTCGTACGCGGTGAAGGACCGCATGAGCTCATCGTGGCACGGCAGCACCGAGGCGAGCCGGTACGGCGGAAAGGGCGTATGGAGAAAGAATCCGATGGGCTGTGTGACCCCGAGCCCGCGCAACTCCTCGCCCAGAGGGATCAAGTGGTAGTCGTGCACCCAGATCATGTCGTCGGGCCGCAGCAGGTCTTTGATCGCCCGGGCGAAACGCACATTGACGCGACGATAGGCGTCGTAAACCTCGCGGCTGAAATTCATCAGGTCGAGACGGAAGTGAAACAGCGGCCAGAGCACCGAATTCGAGAAGCCGTTGTAGTAGCCCTGATAATCGGCGGGCTTGAGATCCAGCGTGGCATAGTCGATCTGGCCGGCGCCGAAGCGCCGGAATTGGTGGCCGGGCTCATCGCTCAACTCGCCGCTCCAGCCGCACCAAATTCCGCCGCACTCGCGTAAGGCTGCCAGAATGCCGACGGCCAGGCCGCCGCTACTGGCGGCCCGGCTATCGGCGACGGTCACGCGGTTCGAAATGACGATCAGTCGGCCCACGGGGACAACGATGCTGTGGAAACCATGCTTTGAAATAGCCTCCTTAAACGAATACCGGCACGGCTTCGTTCCAGCCGACGAGGCCGATATGACGCGAAATCAATGGGGTAACGGGAGGGCTCCGCAGCTGCCAGGGGCGAGGCGCGGACGAGGTCCGCGCGTTCAGGCCCCGCGCGAGCGTTGCGACCGTGGTCCGGTCGAGGCCCTGCACTCATGACCACAAGGTCCCCCCTGCGCGATCCAGGTCAGGTCAGACGTTCACCCACCGCTCGCGTCGTAGAAACCGCCGCCCGGCCGTTTGTAGCTGGTCCTCGGATGCCGAGGTTGCCAGCCACCGCCCCTATGGGCTTCGGAGTGCAGCACTGAACTCGTCACATGACCGTCGAACAGCAACAAGCTCGTGTCAGGATCGGGCCACTCAAACGTGGCGTCATGCGTCGAACGAGGCCCGCGATGGTAACGACTGATCGTGGCCGGCCAGCGTTCCTAAAAGCGCCGCTCGAGCGGCACCATGGTGGCGCGTGGTAGGATGCGTGCGGGTGCTGCTTGGCGCGTCGCTGCTACAGCGGGCGCTGCGGTGCGTTCCGGAACACCGTCGCCAGCCGTCGTTGCGGCGCCGGAGGGGATCTGAGACAGGACGCGAAACGAACCCTGTGGCGCTGGCACCCGGGAGGGGAGCGAAGATGAGAGCAGCGGTCGTGATGCACCAACGCCGCCGCGGATCTGTTGACTCGACGCGGGTCGTGAATCCGCGATAGCGAATTTCGCAGCGTCGGATCCCGTCAGTTCATCGTTCTCAGCCGACGGTTCGCGCTGCTCTTTTTTTTGCGTCAGCGCCTGTTGGCGGCGCTGCTGATAGGCGGCCATGACCTCCTGACGGCGTGCTTCGGCATCGCGCCGCCGTTCGTCGTTCCACAGCTTCATCACCTTCTCGCGGTAGCGGAAGTGAAACTCGGGCGTCGCCGAGTGGTAGTTGCCGACCGCGGTGACCCAGGAGCGTTTTTGATCGAAGAGCTGCTTCAGAAAACTTGCCGCATAGGCGACGTTGGCCTGAGGATCGAATGCTTCCCCCAGATCGGCGAAGGCGTCCGGGTGGTGCAGAAGGTTGATCTGCATGCAGCCGACGTCGATGTTGCGCACGCCGCGCCCGCGCAGTCGTTTGACCTGGGCGATCGCCTCGTCCTTGCTGGCGAAAAACTGTCCCTTGCCCTCGGCAGTGACGGTCCATGGCCAGGCAAAACTTGCCGACTCCACCTTGTCCCAGCGGCCCGATTCGGCGCGCGCCACGGCCGCCAGCAATCGGTTGGGGATGCCCGCCTCCCGTTCGTGGTAGCGGATCGGCTCGGCGCAAATTCCCCGTTGTTCTTGAGACACTTGGCCCACTGCTGGCAGCACCCCGGCAAGTCCCGCGGCGGGACCGGAAAACAGAGCGAAGCCGACCATGGCGGGCAAGGCGTGGCGAAGAACGGCAGAGCGGGATATGAACATCATGCCCCCAGCCTCGCAAAGCGCGTGCCAGCGCTCCGTGACCGCCCCGAAGGCGGTCGCATGTCCTAACCGCTGCGAATTTGCCGCTTGGTGGACGCTGATATTATGGGGGAAAACTACTTGAGACCCTTTTGCAACAGAGCGTGAATGGCACCAAACACTCTTATATAAAACGTTTGATTTGGTAGACCGATGGTGGCATATCTGGTTTCGCGAGACGCGGGTATGCGCCCCGTTTCGTAACACCCTTCTTGGGCGTTTCCTCCCTAGACTTGGGCCGCGCTTCGGTGCGGCCCAATTTTTTTGTGCGTCAATTCGCGCGCGCATGCGTCGCCGAATACGCGCTATCGGATGCATTTACGTACCGATCTGTATCCGTGCGTCGGCGGCTACGCTGCGGGCAGCGTGCGGTTCTTTTCGGAGAGATGGTCGCGCGACTACTCGGCGGCGCGTTTCGTCATGATCCGCGGCAGGCTCGTCTTCAATGTCGCGATCAGAACGCCGAGGTGCTCGCGCAGCGCAGGGAATCGCGAGGTCGGCTGAAACCGATCCTCTTCCATGTAGATCGCGCGGTTGATTTCGATCTGCAGCGCGTGCACGCCGCTGTGAGGCTGCCCATAATGCATCGTCGTGAAGCCGCCCGAATAGGGCATGTTGCGCGTCACGCGATAACCCAGGTCGCGCATCGCTTCTTCGGCCAGAGTCGTGATCGATGGCGCGCATGAGGTGCCGAAACAATCGCCGAGCACGATATCGACGCGTTTCAGGCCGGCGTCCTGATCCATCGGTCCGCCGATCGATGGCATCGAGTGGCAGTCGACCAGCAAGCAATAGCCGAAACGGTCCCGCGTGCGTTCGATCAAATGCTGCAGATTGCGATGGTAAGGGTGATAGAGGCTATTGACGCGCTGCACAGCTTCGGCGAAGCGCAGTTTGCGCTTATAGATCTCTTCTCCGTTGGCGACGACGCGCGCGATGGTGCCCAGCCCGCCCGCGACGCGCGGCGTGCTGGTGTTGACGTAATCCGGCAGTGCGTCCTCGAACATCTCGGGGTCGAGTTCGAATGGCTCGCGGTTCGGATCGATATAGGCGCGCGGAAACAGCGCACGCAGCAACGGCGCGCCGTGGTCCGGGGCGGTGCCGAACAGGCGATCCATGAAGCTGTCTTCCGACTTGCGTAGCGTCCAGGCATCCAGCCGCGATGCGGCGATGAACTCGGGCAGGTAATTGTTGCCGCTGTGGGGGGACGCAAACACCGCCGCCATGGTTTGACTGACGGGCGCCAGGACCTCGCACACCCGAGCGGCGGCGGCAGCCTGATCCAGGTCCGAAATGGTCGCTGCGATGGGCTTATTGCTGTCTGACATCATCATGATTTAGCGGACTTGACGCTCGGTGTCACCCTGGCCGGTGTTTCGGTGTCACCCTGAGGTGTTTAAGTGGGGGCCCGAGCATAACGGCCTGACGCACGCAGAATCCGGCCGATGCCGCGGCCACCCGGCCTCCATCCTCGAGGGTCACCCCACCCGCGCTTGCAATGCGGGAACGATCGGGTATAAATCGCTTCCCATTTCGGCGGCGGTATGGACCGGCGCCGATCGTGCGGGCGCGTAGCTCAGCGGAAGAGCACTACCTTGACATGGTAGGGGTCACAGGTTCGATCCCTGTCGCGCCCACCACTTCCAGCCCTCGGTATCCCGATCCTCATACCTTCCGAGCCTCTCATCCGAGCCGCTCGTCAAAGCATAGTGACCGTCCGGCACCTCCGAGGCAGTCAACCTCCGGGGCAGTCACGAGGTACCTCGATCCGAACCGGCGTTTGAAAATGGTCTGAACCCGGGGACGTTCACCGTCGGCACGCTCCCCGCTATCATCGCCTGGGCGAGAGCCATGCTCGACAGCAGATCGTCGCGGGTGAACGGCTTGCGCAACAGGCCGAGAGCCGCGTCCTGATGGGCCGTCGCCCCCTGCGTGTTGCCGGTAATGAAAATGGAATGGATCGAGAATCGCCACAGTAGATAGCGGGCCAGAGCGGCGCCGACCGGACCTTCGCTCAAGCCGAGGTCGACCAGTGCCAGGTCGGGGATGGTTTCCTTGACCAATTCCAACGCCTCGGCCGCGGAGGCGACGGGTCCCAGGACCGTGTGCCCGGCGCCGGTCAGGATGGCTTCGAGATCCATCGCCAGCAAGGCGCCATCTTCGACCACCAAGACCAGCATTGGGCTTCCCCGGGCGAACCACGCGCATGGCAGACCATGAAGCGGCAAGGGTAACCCGACCGCATGGCGCGCGGCATGTGGAATGTGTGAGCGGATGCGTGCCAGCTTGGCGCATAACCTTAGGCCGCCGTGCCGATCGAGAGGTCGGCGGCCCTCCAGATTCGTCGTGGACAGCGAATCTAGAGGATAAGATAGAGCTCCAGGGCGACAGGGACCGTGCGGGGATATCGACCGTTCATGACCGCCTCGACGACGGCGACCGCTTCGACCAGGTCGCCGTCATTGAACGGCTTGGTGAGGCAGCCGAAGCCGCCGGCCATCCGGCCGACCGTGTGGCATTCGGCCGGGTTGCCGGACACATAGATCGAGGGGATGCCGTGCTGCTGCCGCAACAGACGAGCCACGGTGGCGCCGGACGTGCCACGCGCCAAGTGCAGATCGACCAGCGCAAGATCGGGTTTGTCGCGGGTCGCCATGCCCAGGGCGGTCTGTTCGTCGCGCGCGTAGCCGCTGACTGTATGGCCGGCCTCACACAGGGCTTCTCCCATGCCAAACGCAATCAGCGCTTCGTCTTCGACGATCAGAATACGCATTGCTCGCTGTCTGCCGCTCCTTACCCAAGGTGCCGTGCGTTAAATGGGCGGATCGAAGGCCCCGGATCATTTGCTAGGGGAAATGTGCAGGCAAGCGTCTTTTATGAGACGTGGCTCCAAGCTGTGGCTGAAATGAGGGGCCGAGCAGCAGCGAAGTCCCGGACCGCTAGTCTTCGGTAGCGCGAGCTGCGATGTTTTTGCGAGGTCTCAGATGGTTCGCCGGCAGGTTCCAAACGATCGAGCCGTCGGCGAAACGCACGTCGTATCGTGGCGTCTCCTCGAGCGTGCGCCCGGCGATGATACCGTCCCGCCAAACAGCCCCAGGTTTGCTCGTGATCAGAGCTTCCACCTCAGCACGCAGGGCAAACACAAGCGGATCCCTCATGATGGCCTCCCGATCTTCAGGGTGCGATGCGAGCCCGCGGATTACGTTCCGATCAATACGCGCCAATCGACATCGAGCACCTGTCCACCGCTCGCCGCGACGGCGACGAAGAGCGTCACGCCGCAGGCCATGAGCAGAACCCTGGCGATGACAACGACCAGAAGTGGGACGAACTCTGTGCCCTGTGGTCGCATGACGCCGCGCCATGCAGCGACTTTCGGCCTTAGCCACGGGCACGCGCACCATGGGACGGTCATGATCATGTTCCGTGCCGGCCAGCCGCGGGACCTCGCCGTATTCGACGCGGTTCGCCAAGCCGGTCTTCGGCATCCCCGCGTTGGGACAGCCGCTCGATTTCCATGTTCAAGGCGGCGAGAGTGCCGGAGTCCATTCGGCACTCCATCGCCACGGCCGCAACCCAGCACGCAATATCGCGCAACGCGGCGCAGTAGCCGGAACGCCGCACGGTGGCGTCACCGGCGGTGGAAGATTTCGGGTGTGCCGCGGGCGGTGCCGTGTCGACCGGCCCGGTTTTTCCTTCACCGGGTGCCGGATGTTCGGGCGATCCACGCTGTGCGACGGGGTGCAGACAATAGCTGCCGTCAGGCTCATAGACGCGCTCAAAAGCCCCGTCGAGAATCATGCGGCCAAACGCTGCGCCATGATCCTGCAATCGACGCAGCCGCTCGGCTTTGGCTTGTTCGGCGCCGCGGCGGGCGATATCCGCGCTCGCCTGTTCCCTGGTGCGGAGGGGCTTGTTGAGGAAGGGCGACGTGGCATGGGCCACGGGGGCGCTCACTCACCGCTGCTGTTTCCGGCCTTTTATATATAGAAATATCTATAGCATGTCAATAGACACTTCTATAGGAGCGGAGCTGTGCGGGGGGATGGGGTTGTCTGAACCCCGCATGAGGCATGCCTCAAATGCCTGAGGAGCCTTGCGTTGGCGAGAGCCGCGTGGAGAGATCGCGTGACCTGGCCGGAGCCGCTGTTACCGGGGCCACCCGGTCGGCTGCGGTCCCGCGGGCATGAACCAACGGCGCGTACTTCGGCCCGTGAAGATCAGTATCAATCCGACATCTTCAAGCAGGAGTTGGACGAAGCGAATGACGACTGTCGCGGTGGACTGCATCTCCCATTTGGTCCCACCCGTCATACCGTCGTAAATTAGGCTAGCGGTCGCCGATATGATGAAGAAGGCCAGCAGAACCCACCGCGCCCAGTTCTTGCGGCGCCGTGCCGTCAGCCAGATGAGAAAGAGCTGCAGCACGAGCAGGGCATAGACCGCCAGAAATAACACCACCGACATGTGATCCGGCCAATTGATGGCGAAGCGCATCACCGACAAGGCTGCCGACACATAGAACAATCGCTCGAACCACAGCACACGGCCGGGTAGCTTCCGCGCGATTTTATGCGTCTGCGACTGGGATTGCCCTGCGGTCATATGCTGCCTCGCCGCGCCGACGTCTTCGCGGATATGCGTGCTCGTTCTTCATGACAAACCCGCGAAGTCCTGATCGGCGGCATCAAACCAAACGCTTCCAGAGTTCGCCCAATCCCCATTACCTCGGAATATTCGAGCCTTTTTGGTGTGTGCCGTAGCCGCGAGGACGGGACCATGAGCGGCGCAACAACGACGGCACCGATGAACTCATGCGCGTCATGGCACCGGTCACCGATGCATGTTGGTGCAATCCACTCGCGTCGCGGGGTTTTCCAACTATACGGGCGAGGGTGAAGACGAATGCCGGCTGAATGAACCGGCCCGACGATGCTTACAGGTCGTTGATGACCTTGACGACGCGACCGACGACTTCGACCGCGCCTTCCGGGAACAGGGTGTCGTGGCTTTCGGTGCTCTCGGGCTCGAAGCGGTCGGGGTTGGTGCGATATCTCTTGAAGGTCGCTTTGCCGTCCTGTTTGACGACATAGTATTTGCCCGACGTCAGCGACTTGTCGGAATAGTCGACGATGATCACGCTGCCCTCGGGGGCGACGCGATTCATGCTGCTGCCCTTCACTCGGAGCGCAATGAGGGTGTCTTTGCCATATGGCACTTCCACCTCCCCCTCGGAGTCGCCCCGTTCGTATGGGTCGTAAATTTCTACGTATCGGCTAGCTTGCACCCAACTGATTAAGGGTGCTTTAACGATTGGTTCCCGCGTGGTGCCTAGGCTCGCGCTGTCCTCGAATGGCGGTGCCTGCTGCGGTTCGGGTGCGCCCCGGCCGTTCGCGAGCCATTCCGCGTCGACCTTGAGAATGCGCGCGATGATCGGCGTGTAGCCTGATTTCTTGGCTTGCGGACTGAGCAGGTGCGCGATGGAGGGTTGCTTGATGCCGACTTGGCGCGCGAGCTCGGACTGATCCAAGTCGGCCCGACGCATCGCCCAAGCTAGACGTTCCCCGTACGTTTTCATTTTCACTCGACTGGCCATCTGCCGGCTTCCCCTGAGGCGGAGCCTACAAAAATTTCTATGGCGCGGCTCTATAGAAGTTTCTATTGACGTTCTATAGAACTGTCTATAAGTTGACCCCTATGGCGCACGATCTGCCGCAGTCCGAGTTTTCGTTTGCCCCGCCGGTCCTTTTTTCCGGCACGCGTGGGGCAGGGGGGCGGGAGCGCTTGTCCCCGGTGGCGTTCCCGGCCTTCCCCATCCAACGCATCCTCGGATCTGCCATGCGCACAACGGTCGATTCAACCCCAACGCGAGGAGCGAGATCGTCATGAAAGAGGAGCCACGATATGAAAGCGGCGTGACCGTCCCGCGCGACTCGGCACGGCGGCAGGGCTTAGATCGTACGGGGACCCATGCCGGGCAACACGGCGAACGGCGGATCCGCCCGTCCCATGAGCGGATCCTCGATGCCTTCCGCGTCCACGGCGCGATGACGCCCGACGAGCTCGCAGCACATATCGGCCGCTCCGTATTCTATAGCCGCCCGCGCTGCAGCGAACTGCGCGCCATGGGTCTGCTCCATCCGACCGGCGAAACGCATGAGAACGCCATGAGCGGGCTGAAGGCGGCGGTGCTGAGCCTATGACCATGCAAGCCACGCCGAACATGGCACGGATCCTTGCTGTCATCTGCGGGGTCATGGAAGTGGCGGAGAGCGACCTGCCTGGCAAGACCACCCCTCGCACGAAGCCGCGGCTCGTGTGGGCCCGCAACATGGCGGCCTTCGTCATGCACGATCTCGGCATCTCCGACGGGGCGATCGCGAGTACATTCGGTGATGTGCACCGCATCACCATCCTGGTGCGGCGGCGGCGCATGGCCGAGAAGCTCGAGTCGAGTCAGCGATACCGCGACCATCACGGCGCCATCCTGAAGCGTCTCGCCAGCGCGCCGGCGAGAGGGGCAGGGGACGGATCGCCGGTACCCGCCCGTTTGCCATCGCCGACGGCCGTCCATCAGCCATCCCCATGACCGGAGTTTGGTGTTTTGGTCAGAAAGACGCCCAAGAAGAGGCGCGGCCGCCCCGCGCGCGCTCACGACTGCATCGGTGCCACGCCTGAAACGCTGGCCAAGCTGCGTCCCGATCCGCTGCTTGCCTTGCTGAGCGCGTTCGGACAGGTTGGCGATGCGGTCGGCAATAGCGCGCTCGAGCGTGCGGCGGATGAAGTCCGCGCGGTTTACCTGGCGGTCTGCGGCATGCTGATGGCGGGTATCGGCGGCGCCCATCGCTATGGCCAAGGACCGGGCGGGCGGCGCGAGATTCCACCATTCCTCGCCTGGGCTCATGCGGAGACCTATCTGCCCTGGGCCCATGCGTACCCGCGCGCCACCCTCGACGCGGTGATCGGGCTGGTGGTGGATCGTCGCGTCATTCATCCCGATCTGGCGAATGCGGTCGCGAACGCGCTGGCCGACTATGCCAAGCGTATGCGGTCGAGGGCGGCATTCAAAGAGGCGGGCTAGGCGGAAGGAAACGCAGGTTCGCCGGTGCCCGAGCAGCGGTGCCGAGGACCGGGTGAGAGAGCCATCACTCCACCGGATATAGCTCGAAGCCGGGCGGCCGCAGATCGATCGTCCGGCCCCCCATGATGTGTTCGGCAATCACCACGACGCTGACCAGATCTTGATCCATGAATGGCTTGCTCAGACAGCCGAGCGCGCCGGATGCCTTTGCCTCGCGGCGGCAATCCTCCGGACTGCTCGAGATGAAGACGGACGGAATGCCATGACGTTCGCGCATCGATCGCGCGGCCTTCGCGCCGGAGGTGTCGCGCGCGAGACGAAGATCCACCAACGCGAGATCGGGCTTTTTCACCGTCGCCATATCGAGTGCGGCATGCTCGTCTCGGGCGAATCCGACGATTTCATGGCCAGCATTGGACAAGGCATCATCGATGGCGAAGGCGAACATGGCGTCGTCCTCGACGATGAGAATCCGCATAGACACGCCCCCCTGCCTGCCCATTTTTGTGAAAGACGGCACAATTTTCTCGAAACTTCCCTGGGAGCTCTCCCCTGGCCCCTTTCGTGGGCTATCGACATTGCTATCTAACATTGCCGCCTTTTTGAGACGCAAGAATCATATCTGTGACCATCCTTTTGGACGGGAATCGCGTCACTATTGCAAAGGGCTCTAATGAGATCGCCGCTACCGCAAATTCGATACTCGCCGGCGCTTGTGGCGAAGCGCTTGAAGACGCCGCGAACCCCCATCATCGCGTTCGTGGACTGTTCAAGCACCGCGACTTGACCTTCGTCAAACTGCTTTGACGTTTGTCAAACCGTACCTAGACCTTCGTCAATGCCATCATTCCTCCGTGATCGACAGCGGCCAATAGCGGTGCGAAGCATGGCTACGGCGTACGCGGTCCGGCTACAAAGTTTTGCCAATATGGCGCGCGATTTTGTCCGCCATGGGGCCAACCTTCGCGACGGCGTCCTTGAGCTGTGCCGCGGTGACGCCCCATTTTTGGCACCACCACTGAACTTCCCAATCCTCCGTCATGTTGACGCGGGACCGGTCTTGCGGTCCGGGATTCTTCAGGTCATCGGCCATGCCATCTCCTCTCTCTCTACTTCAACCGTAAACGTGGCCATTGCGACTCACGTTCCGGTGCGAGTCGCCAAGTTCAGCACGCCTACAAAAAAGGCAAGGACGGAACTTTGCTGTAGTTCTTTGGTTTAAGGAGGGAATTTTCAGGGTGCGTCGAAGCGGCAACACCAACGTCCCCATTTCGTCAGCAGTCGAACGTCTTCGATAACACAGGGAGCACAAGGCCATGTCCCATGCAACGACTCAAGGCGGCACGCCCCGCGCGCGCGGGGACAAGGATGCGCCGCATATGACGGCGATTACGCCCGCCGAAGATGTGCGTACAGTGCTGATCAACAATATCTCCTGGGGTGCTGTCTTTGCGGGCGTCGCCGTCTCCCTGGTGACGCAACTGTTGCTCAATATGCTTGGTATCGGCATCGGCGCGGCAACCATCGATCCGGCGACAGGCGACAATCCATCCATGACCGGTTTCTCCATCGGTGCCGCCATCTGGTGGACCGTCGCGGGCATCATCGCCGCATTCCTCGGTGGCCATGCCGCGGGACGGCTCTCGGGGCGGCCGAAGGAATCCACCGCCGGTTGGCATGGGCTCACGACCTGGGCCGTGACGACGATCATCGTCATCCTCCTGCTCACCTCCACCATCGGCGCTATCCTTGGCGGCGCGCTCGGGGCCCTGAAGAGCACGGTGGGTGGCGTGGGACGCGCCGCAGTGGAAACAGCGGCGCCCGCCGTCACCAATACCGATATCTTCGGCGATATCGAACGGCAGATTCGCGAACGGACGGGCGGCACCGATCCGCAGGCGCTGCGGGATGCGGCGGTCTCCGCGATGCGCGCCGTCGTGCTGGGCGACCCGGCGCAGGCCGACGCGGCTCGCGAGCGAGCGGCCGAGGTCCTGGCGCGGGCGCAGAACATCTCCATCGATGAGGCGCGGGCCCAGGTGACCCAGTACGAGCAGCAGTATCGCCAAGGGCTGGAACAGGCGAAACAGAAGGCCGTGCAGGCGGCCGACGCTGCAGCCGATGCCACGTCGAAGGGTGCGCTGTTCGGCTTCGTCGCGTTGCTGCTGGGCGCGATCGCCGCGTGGTTCGGCGGCCGCATGGGCGCCGTCGACCCGACGATGACAGCGGACGCCGAAATTATTCCAGCGCGCCGGCAGGTCTAGGCGGAGTCAACATCGTTCGACTGGAAGGCTGGAAGGGCCGGGCCGGAATGTGGTCCGGCCTTCCGCTTGATGGTCTCGCCATGGCTATGACTTCATTCGTTTCAGGGGCCCGCCAGCACGGGAAAAAAGTCATCCGTGCTGCGTGCAACCTGCCGCGCCGCCGCGCGTTCTATTCGCAACGACGTGCCGTCGTTTAATTCTTGTCATCAGGAGAGAGCACATGGCGAAAGGACAAGCCAAGTCCGAGATGCCCGCGACGTCCGCAGGCCGGTCAAAATCTTCACGTCAGTCGAAATCAAAACCCACGAACAAGGGCGGCCAGGACGCCGTCGCTTTGTTGACCGAGGACCACAAGAAGGTCCAGGCCATGTTCAAGGCGTTCGAAAAACTGAAGGACGACGAAGCTTCGGACGAAGAGAGGGCCGAGATTGTCCAGCAGACCTGCCAGGAACTCACCGTCCATGCCCAGATCGAGGAAGAGATATTCTATCCGGCCGTGCGGGAAGCGCTCGATGACGAGGACGACGACTTGGTCGACGAGGCGGAAGTCGAGCATGCCACCGCGAAAGACCTGATCGAGCAGTTGGAAGTGATGGAGCCGGGCGACGAACTCTATGACGCGAAGTTCACTGTGCTCGGCGAATACGTCAATCATCACATCAAAGAAGAGCAGGACGAACTATTTCCCAAGGTCCGCAAGACGGACATCGACATCCAGGAACTCGGCGCCGAACTGGCGGAGCGCAAGCAGGAATTGATGGCGGAGATGGGTGTTGAGTCGGATGAAGGGGAGGACGAGGAGGACGACGAAGACGAAGACGTCGCCGAGGATGAGGACGAGGAGGACGATCGGAAAGGTTGACCGCTCCTGCCTGGCCAATGCGATCGGGCTCGCCCGGGAAGCCGTGGCGGGCCTTTTCGTCGCGGGCTAGGAGGCGATGCGGTTCTCCTGGGCGCCACGCGGAATCACACGTTCGGCCGGCACCTGGATGGTAACTTTCGTGCCGACCCCGAATTCGCTGCGCAGGATCAGGGTGCCGCCGTGCATCTCCATGAAGCGTTTGGCCAGCGGCAGGCCGAGTCCGGTGCCGCCATATTTGCGGCTCAAGGAACTGTCGACCTGGCCGAACGGCTGCATCACGCTCTCGAGTCGGTCGGCAGGAATGCCGATGCCATCGTCGGCGACTGTAATATCGATTGAACCGGAGGCCGTTGTAGTCGCTGTTACCACGACGTGGCCGCCGGCCGCGGTGAATTTGGTCGCATTGTCGAGCAGGTTGAGCAGCACTTGCTTGAGCACTCGGCCGTCGCCTCGGACGATCGGCAGGTCTTCGTCAACCGGCGCGAGCAACGTCACGCCGGTGCGTGCGGCGCGGTCCCGGACCAGGCGGATGGTCGAATCGAGGATGTCCGCTATCGCCACGCGCTCCTCGGTCAGGTCGAATCGGCCGGATTCGATCTTCGCCACGTCGAGGATATCATTGATCACCGACAGCAGATGTCGTCCGCTTTCGTGAATATCCTTGGCATAACCGACATATTGGCCACCGATCGGGCCAAAGGTCTCGCGCTGCATCACTTCGGAAAACCCGATGATCGCGTTGAGCGGCGTGCGCAATTCATGGCTCATGTTGTGCAGAAATTCGGTCTTGCTGCGGCTGGAAAGTTCGGCGATCTGCTTGGCTTGCAAGAGCGCCTGCTCGGCTTCGACACGCCTCGTGACGTCGCGCGCGATCAGGATCATCAGATTTTCCTGGCCAAGTTGCATCCGGCTGATGGCCAGATCCAGAATCTTGCGTGCGCCATGCCGATCGACGGCAACGATCTGCCGGGTTCCTATTTCATTGATGGCTTCGTGAGCCGCTGCGGCTTCCGGCGATATGTTGTCGTTTATGGGTGCATGGGACGGTGTGCCGGCCAGCAGCATTGCCGCGTTGCGCCCGACCATGTCGCCGGCCCGGTAGCCAAACATCGCCTCGGCAGCCGGATTGACGGTGCGGATGTCCCCAGTCTCCGCGACGGTGAGGATGGCGTCGAAGCTGTTCTCGACGATCATTTTCATCAGGGCGCCGCGGCGCCGCATCGCCAGCCCTTGCAGGAATAACAGAAGATCCTGCTGATTGACCTTGGTCAGCACCACCGCGGCGAATGACAGGACCAATGTCGATATCCAGACGGCCGGCGCGATAAAGAGGGCGAACGCAGAGTGCACGGCCACGGTGATGACCATCAGGGTGGCCAGGGCACCGACCGTCGCGCTCACGGCGGTCCGCCAGCTGTAGCGCCGCAGAAGGGAGCCTGCGGCCATGGCCAGGAGGAGGGTGCCAGCGAGGCTGTACGTCGGATCGAGTTTGTGAAACGCGCGGCCGCTCGCCAGCGACTGATAGGCGAGGGCCTGCAGCGCGACGCCCGGCAGCGCTCGATAAACAGGCACGGTGACCATGTCGCCGAGCTGCACCGCGGTAGCGCCCACCAGAACAAGCTTGCCGGATATCAACCCCGGATCGAATCTTCCCGCAATGACGTCGGCGTAGCTGATGCGCGTCAGGGTACGCGCGTCAATCCCGAAATCCACGTAATAGCGGTCGTGGCGGCCGGAAAAGTGACTTGCCGCCATCGCGGCGAACGGCGGCTCGCCGACATCCGCGCTCCGGTAGTCCATCTGCCGCACGACACCGTCGCTGTCGGGCCGCACATTGACGGAAGCGAGCCGGACGGCATTGCGGAACGGTTCGATTGGCATGCTGCGCAGAATTCGCTGCTTACCGTCCGGACCGAGCTCGGCTTGGCGGAAGACCGGCAAAACGACGCGGCCGGCGGCGGCGGCTAGGGCTGCAGCCAGAAGCCGATCGTCATCGGGAGCGGCATATGAGCTGAAATCGATGTCGATCGCGATGTCGGATGCGCCCGCGGCAACCAGCCGTTCCACAACGTCCGCGTGATAGCGCCGTGGGAAAGGCCATACGCCCAATTCCTGGAGGCTACTTTCGTTGATTTCGACAAGCACGATCTGATCGCCGGCGCGCGACGTGTCGAATCGAAAGCGTAGGTCCATGAGCGCGCTGTCGAGTCCATCGAGCCCCCCGACAAGGAATGCGCCGGCGGCTAGCAGGAATACGAACAGATCAGGCAAGCGCTGTCGCACATCAGCCTCGCGGTTGGGCCGAATGATTGGAGAGTAGACCGCTTAAGACGCGGTTAACCAGCTCAGTCGCCGCGCAACGCCATGGCGCCCGCGATGTCAGAATTTTTTGCTCTGCCCGAGGGCCAAGCCGTTACCATTACCGTTGTCGATCTTGCCTAGCGAAGCAGGCGCGGTGCCCGCCAGGCCGTTCGCATTGCCGCTGATAGCGACAGCGCTATTGCCGGGCGCGACAGTGAAGCTCGCCGCCGTGGGCGCGGAAGTGTTGATGCTCACGGAGCCTGCCACCGCGGCCGTGCTGCTCAATGCGCCGCCGATCGTGTTGGTCGCTGTCGGGGCCGCGACGTTGCCGAGACCACCGCCGTTTCCATTGCCGAGTCCATTGGCATTGCCACCGCCGTTCTGCGTGGGGCTAAGGCCGCTGCTTGCGTTGCTCGCCACCGCGCTGCCGATGCCGCCGGACGTGGCGGTTGTCACGTTTGAGACGGCGGTCGCGCCATTGACGGTATTCGCTACCGCTGCTGCGCTGGTATTGGCGCCAGTCCCGCTTCGGCCGGAGTTGCCGCCCCCATCCCCGACGCTCGATGCTGCCGTGCGTGCGTCCTTCGATTGACTGGACGCTTTTGTGTCGGCTTGGCCGCGGCTGGAGTCACTCTGGCCGTTGACTTTGAGACCGCCGTTCGCCGGCTTGCCTTTGTCATTCTCGAAGATGATGGCGACGATGCGTCGTGGAGCAGCCGGTTTCGCATTGCCCTTGCTGGCGTCCTGTGTCGCACCCGTCTCAGCGCTCTCCGATTTCGCAACCTGCGTATTTTCGGGAGCATGCTTGTCGCCCTGCGAACTGCCGGGCTCGTTCGCCTTCTCCGCCCTGTCCGTGGCCGGCGCCGCGGCGCGGCCGTTGCTGCCGCCATTCCCGTTGCGCCCATTGATGATCACCCCGCCGCGCGAGCCTGCCGGAACACGCGCGGTCTGGCCTGGAGTCACCAGCGCCGCTTCGCCCGACAGCGGGCGCACCATAACGGCGCCTTCCGTGACATGCACGGAGCCGCCAGCGCCGTTTACGCTGACGCTGAAGGTGGTGCCCTTGATTACGGTGGTCAGATACGGCGTTTCGACCTGGAACTTGTCCTTGGTGGCGTGAACGATCTTGAACAGCATCGTGCCGGCGCGCTGCACCACGCGGTAGATTGCGCCGCGCGCCACATGATCGGGGAGCGTGATCTGACTGTTGGGCGAAATGGTGATGCGGCTGCCGTCGTGGGCGATCACCGCACGGCCGTTGCCGCCAGCCTCGATCTCGGCATTCGCCGAGATCGCATCTTTCGCCAGCAGGGGACGCCAGGGTGAAGGCGCCGATCCAGCCGTGCGCACCCGCACGTCGCCGCTCACCTCGATAACTTGCCAAGCGAGATCGCCGCCGGTCGCATTCTGGGCAGCCGCCGGACCGCTCGACACGGCCAGGATAAGGCCGAGCAGGACCAGCAGCATGGCGACGACGAGCGTCGGCCAGGGCCGCGCGCGTCGCGTGTGCAGGGTGGTGAACATGACTTGGATCGGCATCGACGTCTCCGGTGGCGAAGTATTCGGACGTGCTGGACGCAGAGAACTTCTCTCGGAGAGGTTCCAAATCCAAGTAAAAAGAAGATAAAATTTTAGTAAATTTGCATACGGTTACAGTTATTTATCGGTAAACGGACGGATGACAAAAAGAAATTGAGTCTTCATTGGTTAAATACACAGAACACGTACGATTGATCTTCGGATCGTTCTGTGAATTCTTTTGCCCCTGGAAGACACGAACTGCGAGCCTCGCGTCCATTCCGCGCGGCCGCGCTATCGACCGTCCGCTCGCTGCAGCCGGTTTTTATTGGTCGTTAACCATAATCTCGGTAGGCTCCTTGCGCGGAGCAATGGCCGCCCGAGGGTGCTTGGTAGGGGAGAGTTTATGGCTCAGAGTTCTCGCTGGTCCGCGGTTGGCTGCGGTCTGGCGCTTCTTATGCTGTGCGGCGGGCCGGCATTCGGCCAAGCGGTTCCCCAGTCGGTTGGCCCCGGACAGATCGAAAAGCGCTTCGAGGTTCCCGTTCCGCCGCGCGAGGTGCCCGAACAGGCCATTCCGCGGCTCGAAGGAGAGGTGCCGCCCGCCCAGGCGGACACGGTGCGCTTCACCTTGTCGGGAATCGAGATCGAAGGCGCGACCGTCTTTCATGAAGCGGAGTTCGTGTCGATCTACGAGCCGCTGCTCGCCCGCGACGCGACGCTGGCCGACATCTACAGGATCGCGGCGGCCATCACCGCGAAATATCACGAGAAGGGCTACATCCTGTCGCGCGCCGTCGTGCCCGAGCAGCAGGTCAGCTTCGGCGTCATCCGCATCCGGGTCGTCGAAGGCTATCTCGACCAGATCGTCTTCCGCGGCGACGTCAAGGGCTCCACGGAGCTGCTGCAGAGCTACGCCGAGAAGATCACCCATGTGCAGCCGCTGCGCAGGGATGTGCTCGAGCGCTATCTGCTGCTGATGAGCGATCTGCCCGGCGTCACGCTGACCCATGCGCTGACTCCGTCGCCGGCGGGCGATGGGGCCCATACGCTGACCATCGCGCTGCGGCACAAATCGGTGGAAGGACTCCTGCGCGCCGACAACCGCGGCAGCCGCCACGTCGGGCCTTATCAGCTCTGGGCCGGCATCGGATTGAACTCGGTATTCGGACTTTATGAAAGCACCCGCATGCGCTTCATCACCGCGACCCAGACGGAGGAGTTGCGTTACATCGATCTCGCACATACCGAGAATGTCGGCACCGAAGGAACGAAGGTGACGCTGTCGGCGAGCCATAGCCGCTCGTTGCCCGGCTTCACTCTGGAAGACGACAACATCGAGTCGCAAGGCTTCCAGGCCGAGGCGAGCGTGACGCATCCGGCGATCCGCTCGAAGGACGAGGATCTGTTTCTGACCTCGCGCTTTACGCTACGCAACTCCGAGCGCGACGAGCAGGGTATCGGCGTGTTCGAAGATCGTCTGCGGGTGATCCGCGCCGGCGTGCGCTATGGATTCACCGATGGGCTTAAGGGCCGCAATAGCGTCAGTCTGGAAGGGAGCCAGGGCATTTCCGGCCTGGGCGCCACCGACAATGACTCGACAACTTTGTCGCGCGCCGGCGGCAGGCACGATTTCACCAAGGCGACGGTCGATCTGTTCCGCTACCAGCCGCTGTTCCCGCAATGGGGGGCGCAGTTCACCGCCACCGGACAGAAATCGGCGCACAAGCTGTTGCTGTCGGAGCAGATCGGGGTCGGCGGCGAGGGCTTCGGCCGCGCCTACGACCCGTCGGAAATCACCGGCGACGACGGTCTTGCATTCCGCGTCGAGCTGCAGCGCGACGGCAGCTTCGGCGACGGACTCCTGCGTCAGTATCAGATCTACGGGTTCTATGACGTGGGCGAGGTTTGGACTCGCGGCTCGGACGACGGCGCGGCGCTCGCCTCGGTCGGATTGGGCACCCGAGTGCTTGCGGATGGTGGGCTGCTCGGTTCGCTCGAACTCGCCAAGCCGCTCACCCGCTCGGTGCAGGCCATGGGGGATGACGGCAAGGACGTGCGCCTGTTCTTCACGCTCACCGCGTCGTTCTAGCGACAGATCGATTTCACGCCGCGTGAATCCTTCCCTGTTTGCGTGGCGCACGCGCAATTGACCGGACAAGCCCGGCTGTATCGACATAATACCTAGTACTGGCTATCATTGAAGCAAGAGTCACCCCCACCCCGGCCCTCCCCCATCCCGGCGGGCGTTCGCCCGCCACTCTTGATTGTTGCGCCCCTTCGGGCGCGGGAGGGGGGAGGGGAAGTTATCGAGCAACATTGCGAATCCCCTCCACCCTTGTGGGGGAGGGATAGGGTGGGGGGTGATGCAGACATCGGTGATTCCGAGTACTAGACCTGACTCGTGTGGCCGAGGCGAACGGTCCGAGCTTGTGCGTCACGTCGTCCCTCCGACCTCCGGCACACCCTGTGAATCCCTCGGCGCCGCGCCGCCGACTCGCGATTGACGCGACAAGCCCGGTTGTGTTGACATAATACCTAGACGTGAGTTGTGTGACCGAGGCCCGCCGGGGAAACCCGTGCGGGCTTTTCGTTTGCGCCGCCTCCAGTTGGCGCTGTCCGACGAGGTCTCACGTCCGGTGGCCGGCTCGGCGGTCAGCCTGCCTTGCGCGGCCCAGACCGGCCGAGCCCGCCAGTGGAGCGCGCGCGCGAAAAGGATCCCATCGGCTACCTGCGGGCGATCGCCGCCCTGCTGCCCAAGGACATGACCATCGACAAGCCGACGGATGGATTGAGCGACGATGAATTGGCGACGGTCATCACGCGCAGGCGTGCCGCTTCCGGCAACGGCGCGATCCGCGAGCTCCGCGCCGCCCCTTGGGCTCAAGGAGATAGACCATGACCGATCCGCGCAACCCGATCTTCATGATCGGCACGTATCGGCACTGCGGCGAGCAGCACCTACGGCGTTACTCAACGAGTTCGATTTCCGCTATTCGAATCGCGAGAGCAGCGATGCAGGACGCGCTGAACAAGCGGTGAAGGGTGCCGAGGGCACGCGCCTGAGTCTCGTCTCAGCGCCTAATGCGCTGTCCGCGCGTCGATGTCAGCCAGCTCATCGGCCTGTAAGGCACCTTGGATAGGGTCGTGAGCCATGCCGATGCTCGCCAATCCGCGCCACGAACTCTTCGCGCAGGAGCTGGCGAAGGGAACGTCCGCGCAACAGGCCTATTACCTGGCGGGCTATGTCGGCGCCAGCAACATCTCGCGCCTCAGGAGCCATCCGGCGATCGAGGCGCGCGTCGAAGAGCTCCTGGCTCAGGGAGCGCGGCGCACCGAGGTGACGGCGGCCAGGACGATCGCGGAATTGGGCCGCATCGCCTTCGCCGACATCCGCGGCCTGTTCAACAAGAACGGCGCGCTGAAGCCGGTCAATCAATGGCCCGGCGACCTCGCCCGGGCGGTGGCGGCGCTCGACACCGACGAGCTGTTCGACGGGAGCGGACGCCGGAGGCGGATCGGCCTGGCGCGCAAGGTGAAGCTGGCGGACAAGCTGCGCGCCCTGGACATGCTCGGCCGCAGCTTCGGCCTGTTCAAGGACAAGGTGGAGGTCCGGACCTCCGTGGAGCAGATGTCGGATGAAGAGCTTGCCGCCCTCGTCGCCGAGCTTCGCGAGCTGCGCGCCGCGCTTGCGGAAGGCGCTGGAGAGCCTGGAGGCGGAGCAGGCGAGGCGGGCGGCGCGCAACCGGCTGGCGAGCTATCGGCCCTACCGCAAGCAGGCGGCGTTTCACGCGGCGGGGGCGGTTCATCGTGAGCGGCTGTTCATGGCCGGCAACCAGCTCGGCAAGACCATGGCGGGCGCCGCCGAATGGGCGATGCACCTGACCGGCCGCTATCCCGATTGGTGGATCGGCAAACGCTTCGCCGGGCCGGTGAAATTCTGGGCGGCCGGGGTGACGGCGGAAAGCACCCGCGACAATCCGCAACGCATGCTGCTCGGCCCGCCGCAGCGCAAGGAGGAGTGGGGCACCGGCGCGATCCCCGCCGATTGCATCGTCAGCGCGACGCCGGCGCGCGGCATCGCGGACGGCATCGACAGCGTCGTGGTGCGTCATGTCTCGGGCGGCGTCTCGACCCTGCTGTTCAAGTCCTACGAGAAGGGCCGCGAGAAGTGGCAGGGCGAGACGCTCGACGGCGTCTGGTTCGACGAGGAGCCGCCGCTCGACATCTATACCGAGGGTCTGACGCGCACCAACGCGACCGGCGGCATCGTCATCGTCACCTTCACGCCGCTGCTCGGCATGTCCGAGGTGGTGGGAATGTTCCTGAAATGACTACAGGGTCAAAACAATCCCGCTCTAAAGGGGCTTGTATGGTCGCGTCGTTGTATTCCCATACCCAGGACTAAAATCATGCTAATGTCTGGTTTGGCGGTCGGCCCCGTGGGGGGAGCCGAAACGGATATCCTTCGTCTGAGCCTCGAAGACGTGCGCGAATATCCTCATTCTGACTATTCGCATAACGATATTGAACGCGCGGGCAAAACCATTGCCACGGCGACGTTTTTTTCGACAGAAGTGCCATCCGAAATCAAAGAGGCGTTCGTAGTCGCCAATAATTGGCGAGACGCCCATGCTTATCCGATGCGAAGCATTCATTCATCGATTCGCGCCCACATGCGAATCAATGATTTGGATGGCATAACCGCCGCGCGTCTCAAGCGTATGCAGGCAATCCGTCGCAAGCTCCGGCGAATCGGCCTTGGGTTGGACCAGCTTCAAGACCTTGGGGGTTGTAGAGTAATTCTCTCGACTATCGCGGACACCCGCGCTCTCGTGAAAATTCTTAGAGAGCGGCTTCCGAGCAGCGTTATAAAAGAGGATGACTACATCGCGCGGCCCAAGAAGGACGGCTATCGTAGCCACCATATCATCTATGGGTTCCGCAGACCTGAGCCCACACCGTTCGACGACAGAAAAGTCGAATTACAAATCAGGACCAGCTTACAACACTCCTGGGCTACGACAGTTGAGGCAGTTGGCCTCTTCCGTGGCGAAGAGCTAAAGAACCAGCAGGGCGACAAAAACTGGCTGAGGTTCTTTGCTCTCATGTCGGCCGAGTTTGCCGAGGCCGAGCGGTGTGCTCCCGTGCCGGGCACGCCCGACCCTTTGCAGCGCAGGACTGAAATCAAACAACTGGGCGACTCTCTGAAGGCGCTGACAGTGCTGGAAAGCGTGAGTAATGGCTTCAGGGGGCCTGATTTGCCGTTAGCGCCGGGCTACATACCCAGCCACTATTTGATTCGCTACGATCACGACAAAAAAACGGTGAACGTCGAGCCGTATAATACGTCTCGAAGCGCGACGGCTTCATACGACAAAGCGGAAGAAATCTTGAGGGCTGGTGAGGAGAAAGATGTCGTCGTCTTGGTAGAGGTCGATAAGATCAACAACCTGAAAGCCGCATACCCCAACTATTTTGGCGACGTTGAACTGTTCAAGCGGCAGTTGAGGGATATTACCATCGGGAAATCCGCCGTTGAATATTCGATTGCGCCCAGGCAGCCTGCCCCAAAGCCACGCCAGGAAAACGGTATAGACCCGTCATGGCTACGAGGGCACCGCTTCCCGAAGCCAAGTCTGCGAAAAGGCAAGCGCAAGAAGGGAAAACGGTCTTAGGAAAACCTTCCGCTTTTGGCTTGGGCTTCGTCGGCACAATTTTTTAAGCTCGCTCAAAATCTTTGCAGCTTTCGTCTGCGCCAAGCTCCGCGATGGTGGCTTGACTCCCACCGCTGATGTTCTCATTTTTTTTCTCAAACTTAGGACTGCGGACAGTGGGGTCAAAGTCCGCGATTCGGATGGATTCCGCTAGTTCAGGTAGAGTGAGGGAGCTGACGACCAAAAAATGATCGTGGTTGACCGACTGGATCGGGCAATCCAGAGGCCCCCGCCACTACGCACGACCATCATCGGAGCACCATGAACGCCACGACGCGACAGGCCCTGCGCCGGGTCACCCGCCACGTCACGCGCATGACCATCGAGGACGCGGAGCATTACACGCCGGAGCAGCGGGCCGCCATCGTCGCGAGCTATCCGGCGCATGAGCGCGAGGCGCGTACCAAGGGTGTGCCGCTGCTCGGATCTGGCCGCGTCTTTCCGCTCGACGAGACGTCGATCACGGTGGCGCCGTTCCGCAGTCCCGATCATTGGCCGGTGCTCGGCGCGCTCGATTTCGGCTGGGATCATCCGACCGCGGCGGTCAGACTGGCGTGGGACCGCGACGCCGATTGCGTTTATGTCACCCACGCCTACCGCAAGAAGGAAGCGACCCCGCTGATCCACGCCGCCGCGCTCAAGCCGTGGGGCGAGAGCCTGCCCTGGGCCTGGCCGCACGACGGTCTCGCCCACGACAAGGGCAGCGGCGAGGCGCTCAAGGACCAATACGAGGCGCACGGCCTCGCCATGCTGCCCGCCCATGCCACCTTCGAGGATGGCTCGAACGGCGTCGAGGCCGGGCTGATGGCCATGCTCGACCGCATGCAGACCGCGCGGCTCAAGGTCTTCGCCCATCTCGAGGAATGGTTCGAGGAGTTCCGGCTCTATCACCGCAAGGACGGGCTGGTGGTGAAGCGCGCCGACGACCTGATGAGCGCCACGCGCTACGGCCTCATGTGCCTGCGCTTCGCCGAAGTAGACCGCGACCCGGCCGACGATGCCGACACACCGCACGAGCCCTACGACCCGTTCGTGTGGTGAGTGGCTGCACCGATGTCTTGCCATGCGCATGTCTTCACCTCCCCCTCGATGGGGGAGGAGGCGAGCGCAGCGAGCGGGTGGGGGTGACGGCCTCCCAGATTGTGAATGCGCCACACTGCCCCCCACCCCGACCCTCCCCCGCAAGGGGGGAGGGAGCATGATAGCGGCGAGCGGAACGATGATCATCCTGCCGCTCGATTGGCGATCCGTGCTGCATGTCGCGCTCTATGTCCGCGACTCGGACCGCGCCGAGATCGACGCCTGCATGGCGCGCTATGACGCGGCCGAGCTGGCGAACCGTGTGGTCGCGCTGTCGCGCTTCGGCGCCGTCGCCGCGACGGACGCGGGCGTCCCCGTCGCCGTGGTGAGCGCGGCGGAGATTCATCCCGGCGCCTACCAGGTCGGGATGTTCGCCACCGACCAATGGCCGGCGGTGGCGCGTGGCTTGACGCGCTGGGGCTTGCGGGTGCTGAAGCCCGCCCTGCTGGCGGCGGGCGGCCATCGCGCCGAATGCCGCAGCATCGCGGACCACCACACCGCGCACCGCTGGCTCGAATCGCTGGGCTTCGCGCGCGAGGCCGTACTGCCCGATTGCGGCAAGGGCCGCGAGACATTCTATCAATATGCCTGGCGGCTCTCGGACCATGAGTCGGTTCTTTCCTCGCGTCATGGCCCGATTTAATCGGGCCATCTCTCTCCAGTGTGCCGGAGAGATGGCCCGATTAAATCGGGTCATGACGGAAATAAGAACGCAAAGCTGCTGAAACGTCGTCCGCCATTCTGTCCACCACACAAAGGGTCACGCCATGTGCTTCTTCAGCTCGCCCTCGCCGCCGCCGCCACCGCCGCCGCCGAGCCTGTCCGATGCGGAGGTGCAGGACGCGGCCTTGCGCGAACGCGAGCGGGCGCGCCGGGCGCGCGGCCGTGCCTCGACAATTCTCACCGGCGGGGAGGGCGATCCGTCGGACGCGACCCTCGGCAACAAGAAGCTGTTGGGGTATTGACCCATGGCCGAGTCCGAAGCCGACGCCATCATCCAGCGCCAGGAGTGCCTGGCGTCGGAGCGCAGCTTGATCGAGGGCCAGTGGCAGGAGATCGCCGAGCTGGTGCGGCCGATGCGTGCCGATTTCACCGCCACACGCATGCCGGGCGAAAAGCGCCTGCAGCGCGTGTTCGACGGCACGCCGGGCGCCGCGGCGGACAATCTCGCCGCCGGCCTGTGGGGCATGATCACCAATTCCGCCAACAACTGGTTCGGCCTCGCCCATCCGGTCGAGGAGCTCAACCGCGAGGAGTCGGTCAAGCTGTGGCTGGACGAGGCATCCCGCCGCATGCGCAACGCCTTTTCCGCCAACGGCCAGCGGTTCTACGCCAAGGCCATGGAGCTCTATCTCGACCAGGTCAGCTTCGGCACCGGCGTGTTCTATACCGACGAGATGCCCGACGGCTCCGGCCTGTTCTTCTCCTGCCGCCACCTCGCCGAGTGCACCATCGCGGAGAACGCCCACGAGAAGGTCGACACGCTCTACCGCCGTTTCCTGTTCACCGCGCGCCAGGCCTACGGGATGTGGGGCGAGGCGGCGGGCGAGAACATCGTCAAGGCGCATGAGAAGGAGCCCGAGCGCAAGTTCGAGTTCATCCACGCGGTCACTCCGCGCGACGATTACAACCCGCGCAAGCTGCTCGATGCGCGCGGCAAGGCGTTCCGCTCCTGCTACGTCAACGTGGAGAAGCGCCGCATCGTGCACGAGAGCGGCTACTTCGAGTTTCCCTACCAGGTGGCGCGCTGGTCGACCGCGTCGCGCGGCACCTACGGCGATTCGCCGGCCATGCTGGCGCTGCCCGACATCAAGATGCTCAACGCCATGAGCAAGACGACCATCGTCGCCGCCCAGAAGGTCGCCGACCCGCCGATCCTGACCATCGACGAGCGCGGCTTGCGCGGCGCGCGCACCACGCCCGGCGGCTTCATCTACTCGGGGCTCGACAAGCTCGGCAACCCGCGCTACCGCCCGCTCGAGACCAACGCCAACATCGGCCTCGGCCTCGAGATGGAGCAGCAGCGCCGCGCCGCGATCAAGGAGGCGTTCTACGGCTCGCTCCTGCTCATGGTGGCGCGGCCCAACATGACGGCCGCCGAATGGCTCGGCCGCCAGGAGGAAAAGCTGCGCCTGATGGGGCCGCATTTGGGGCGCATCCAGTCGGAGTTCCTCGATCCGCTGATCGACCGCGTCTTCGCGCTGATGTTCCGCGCCGGCAAATTTCCCGCGCCGCCGGACATCCTGAAACGCTATCCGGAGATCCGCGTCGATTACGTCTCGCCGCTCGCGCGCGCCCAGAAGGCGAGCGAGGGCGCCGCCATCGTGCGCACCTTCGAGGCCCTGGCACCGATCGGCCAGGCCAATCCCGACGTCTACGACAATTTCGACGGCGACCAGGTGGCGCAGTTGCTGGCCGACGCCTACGGCCTGCCGCCGCGCGCGGTGCGCGATCCCAAGCGCGTCGCCCAATTGCGCCAGCAGAAGCAACAGGCCACGCAGATGGCCGCGCTCGCCCAGGCGGCGCCGGGCTTGGGCAAGGCGATGAAGGACGTCACCCAGGCCGGCGCGATCGGCCTGGGCGATCGCCTATGAATGTCCGCGTTCCTCTTTTCCTCCCCCCTTGCGGGGGAGGTTAGGTGGGGGGTGCAGACGCCAATCCGCGACGGGATGCATTTTTGAAATCACCCCCACCCCGACCCTCCCCCATCGAGGGGGAGGAGATTCGCAAAGTTGCTTGACCGCTCCTCCCTCCACAGTGATGGGGGATTTGCAATGTCGCTCGATAACTTCTCCCTCCCCCTCGATGGGGGGTTGGGGTGGGGGTGACGCGAACGGTGGGGGTGACTTTTGCATCACTGACAGAAAGTACTAGCTCGCATGAAGAGAGCCGTCGAATGGCTGTTCAATGCCCATGGCCGGGGCGCCAAGCCGGTGGCGGCGGCCTATCGCGACCTGCTCGCCAAGCCGGAAGGCAAGCTGGTGCTGCGCGATCTCGCCGCTTATTGCCGGGTCGGAGCGTCGAGCTTCGTTGCCGGCGATCCGCATCAGACTGCGTTCAACGAAGGCGCGCGCGACGTGTTCCTCCATGTCGCCGAGATGGCCGGTATCCGGCCCGAGGATTTCCCGCAACTCACCTTGAATGGAGATGTCAGTGACTGATGCAAACGGGTCCGCCGTGACGGCAAGCCAGAGCGCGGGCAGCCCACAGACCGTGCCATCCCACAATGCCGCGAGCGGGGCGCTCAACGGTGCGGCGCGATCGGCACCGGCGAGCGCCGGCAATCCGCTGGCGGCTCTGCCCGACGATCTCAAATCCCATCCGTCGCTGCAGGCCTACCGCAAGGGCGACGGCTTCGATATCGGCGGCCTGGTCAAGGAGCATGTCAATCTCCAGGCGCTGATCGGCAAGAAAGGCGTCGTGCCGCCGGGCGAGAAGGACGGCCCGGAAGCCTGGGAGCGCTATTACAACCAGCTCGGCCGTCCGGCGCGGCCCGAGCAGTATCAATTCCAGAAGCCCCAGGGCTACGCCGGCTACTCGGACGAGTTCGCCAACGCCTACCGCGACGTCGCGCACAAGAATGGCCTGACCGCGCAGCAGGCCGCCGGCATGCACGACTGGTTCGTCACATCGGCGCTCGAGGCGGAGCAGGCAGGCGCGAGCCGCGCGCGCATGGACGGCGATTCGCTCGATCAGGCGCTGCGCCAGAAATGGGGCGGGCAGTACGACGCCATGGTGGCGAGCGGCCGCCGCGCGGCGAAGACCTTCGCGCCGCCCGAGGCGCTCGATCAACTGGAGCAGGCGATCGGCGGCCCGGCGCTCATGGAGCTGTTCGCCAATATCGGCGAGCGCATGCGCGAGGATGGGCTGATCGGCGGCGGCGCCTCATCCTTCAGCCTGACGCCGGAGCAGGCCAAGGCGGAAATCGCCAAGATGGACGCCGCCATGAACGACCCCAAGAGCCCGGCCATGGACAAGCTGCATCCGGAGCATGCCGGCTGGGTCAGGCGCCGCGAGCAGCTCTTCGCCGCGGCCTATCCGGGGTGAGGGGCAGGCCATCGGCCCCTTTCCTTCGTCATGCCCCGGCCCTCGGGTCCGCGCTTCGCGCGGCCCAAGGACATGCTTGTCCGGGGCATCCACGTCTTGGTTTCGCTCGCACGGCTCGCGAAATCGTGGATGGCCCGAAGTCATGCGAATGCGTGCGGGGCACGACATCGGGCCATGACGTGTTGTGACTTGGGGATCTACCGACAGCAGCGAGCGACACGATGATCATCGTGTCGGTGGGACTTCGCTCAGCGCGCTGGCAGATGATCCGCTGCGCGCTTGGATGACGTCCGCGACCCGCCGATCATCTCCTTGATGAGCTCGACCAACGCGGCGCGCTTGAAGGGCTTGCTCAGCGTGGCGTCGGCGCCGAAGCGCGCGGCTTCCGGCAGGTAGTTGCCGCACGCCTGGCTGCCGCCGCTCATGGCGATGATCTTGAGGTCTCTCCACATGGTGCGCGTCAGGCGGATCAGCTCGAGGCCTTCCATCTCCGGCATATAGAGGTCCGTGATCATCACTTTGGGCCGGCAGGTCTGCATCGCCTGAAGGGCCCTCCGTCCGTTGGCCGCCGCCTGCACCGTGAGACCCTCGCGCGTCAGGGTTCCGACCAGGTGCGCCCGCAGGGCGTCATTGTCTTCGACGATGAGAACATCGATGTCTGCGATCACGTCCGCCTCCTCTACGACTTTCGGCGTAATTTCTGCCAGAGGTGTAAAGAAGCGGTAAAGCTGCCCGATTCGGACGAAATCGGTGGCGAAACGGCGCTTCGACAACGGTTCGGAGCCCTCCGGCTGTTAACCATCACGCCCGTCGAGGCTGTTGAGTCTGTTGATTTTACCGAGCCGATAAGGTTAACGTCCCCGCCCGTGGACGCATTGGCCGCACACATCCAACAGGCTTTCGAACAGGCGGAACGGTTCCTCGGCTACGAGGCCGTGCCCTGGCTGCTGCTGCTCGCCATCCTGGTGATTCGCCCGCCGGCCGTGGGCGGAATCCTGCGCCTGCGCAAGACCTGGCACGCGAGCCGTTATCGGCACCTGTTGAACCTGACCCGGTTCCGCATGGCGCTGGTCAAGCGCGACGGCGCCAAGAGCGGCGAGGCCGGCGGAGCAGTCGGCGGGCGGCTGCCGTGATCGAAGCGATGGCGGCGTTCGCGGTCGTCGGCGGCCTCTTCCTGTGCGAGTGGGCGGTCGCCGTCTGGCGCCGCAATATCGAGGCGGCCGTCGCGCTGCGCGACTCGTTCTTCGCCTCCGCCGAAACCCTGGTGCGCGACCCGGAGACTCCCGACTCGATCGTCGCGCTGCTCGATGCCTGCGCCAATACCATCACCCGCGTGGAGGTCGGCCGCCTCGTGATCCGCCGCGCGCTCGCCAACCGGTTGCCGGACGCCACCGTCGCCGACGAGGATGACGAGGAGAGCGTCCGCTTCCTGCGCGACGTGCATGGCATGCGCGAGGATCTGCGCAAGACGCTCGCTTCGGCCGCGATGCAATACGCGCAGGCGGTCAGCTTCAACAACGCGCTGCTTGGCACCTTCGTGCGGCGCTGGTCCGCGGCGTGGCTCGCCGGGCCCGCGCGCCGCGAGCCTCGTCCCGCCGAACGGCTGATGATCGACGTCACCCCCAAGCTGCTCGGGCATGTCCGTGCCGCGGCGAACGGGTAACGTCCACAAGTTTTGCGCGCCAGCGGACGTTCGTGCGTTCGCATGGCGCCGGTAGCCACCCGCCGCCTCGTTGCCGCCTGAAATCCTTCGCCTTTCGCCGCCTTGTTGACTCCCGCGTGGCTCTTGCGCCATCGTGCGCGCGGAGTACGTACGTATAGCCGCGGCAACGGCGTTCTCTGACGAGGGGGAAATGGATATGGAAGTGGTCGAAGGGACAATCGGACAGATCGGCCGGGGAACCTGGACAGCGAAACACGACGGCGGCAGCACCATTGTGCCCGCGCTCGAAGTCGGTCACCGGCAACTCGAGCGCGTCGTGCTCGCCGGTTACCTGTCGAAGGTTCTCGAGCCGGGAAAATTCGCGCGGCTGCTGATCTTGCGTGGCGTCACTCAGGGGGTCGTGACACGGCCGGTCATCGCCGCGGTCGAAGTGGACGGCAAGACCTACAAGGCCGACAAGGTCCTGCTGACCGGGTTGCTCAAGATCCTGCTGTGGATGCTGGTGGTGGCCGTCATCGGCTCGATCGCGCCGGTGCTCGGCGTGGTGGCCGCGGCCTGCGTCATCGGCTTCTACGTGAAGAACTATCTCGACTATCTGCGCTTCTGACCGAGCGGCGGCGCCGGCCGCGTTGCGGCCGACGCGCTTTTGCCGCCAAGTCACGCGGCGAGCGCGTGTCGCCGCCGCCATTCCGGCGACGGCGGTCAGGTCACCGCCGCCGCCGAGAACCTCGGCAATGCGCGATGGCGTTTGCTTCCCCTCCCCCTCGATGGGGGAGGATGGGTGGGGGTGACCGCGATTCGGCATCGAAGCCCCCACTGTCAACGCTCCCCCCACCCTGTCCCTCCCCCACAAGGGGGGAGGGAACGAGGCGACGGGCGCCGCGCTGACCCCTTGCACAATCACGTTCGACAGAGCCTCTGATTTTAGTTCGTCATGCCCCGGCTTGATCGATTTCATGTACGCAAATTCCGGGCAGCCGCAAGGTCCGGTCGACACCCTGAAAGCAGGGCGCGCAAGGCGGCGTTCCGCCTAGGAGCACGGGTCCGCGCTCGCCGTCTCGAATCGAACCGCCGCCGGTTACAACCCGCGGCGGTTTTTTCGTCGGCGGCGCGCGGGCAGCCCCTCCGGTCATTCGCAACCGCCTCTGACAGGAGGGACATTCACATGTCCGACCAGATCACCACGGCCTTTGTCCAGCAATACAAAGGCACGCTCTACAATCTCGTGCAGCAGAAAGGCTCGCGCCTGCGCGAGGCCGTGACGGTCGAAGCCGTCAACGGCGAGTTCGGCTATTTCGACCAGATCGGCGCCACCGCGGCGATCGAACGCACCAGCCGTCATTCGGATTCGCCCCTGGTGAACACGCCGCACTCGCGGCGCCAGGTCACCATGCGCGATTTCGAATGGGGCGATCTCATCGACAATCCGGACAAGGTCCGGCTGCTGATCGATCCGTCCTCCACCTACCTGCAATCGGCCATGTGGGCGCTCGGCCGCAAGGTGGACGACATCCTGATCGACGCGGCGCTCGGCACGGCGAAGACCGGCAAGGCCGGCGCCACGTCGGTTCCGTTGCCGGCGGGACAGAAGGTGGCGGCCTCGGCCACCGGCCTCAACCTGACCAAGCTGCTCGCCGCCAAGGAGACGCTCGACAAGAACGATGTCGATCCGGACGACCCGCGCTTCATCGCCGTCACGTCCAAGCAGGTCACCGACCTGCTGAACACGACGGAAATCAAATCGTCCGACTACAACACGGTGAAGGCGCTGGCCCAAGGCGAGGTCGACAGCTTCCTCGGCTTCAAGTTCATCCGCGTCCAGCGGGTGACCGCGTCGGGCAACATCCGCCAGTGCATCGCCTGGGCCAAGTCGGGCCTGCTGCTGGCGCTCGGCTCCGACATCAAGGGCCGCGTTATCGAGCGTCCCGACAAATCCTTCTCGGTCTACGCCTATGCCTCGCTGTCGTGCGGCGCGAGCCGCATGGAGGAGGAGAAGGTCGTCCAGGTCGATTGCCAGGAATCGTAATCGCCATATCCCGATTGGAGAACTGAACCATGTCTGCTGAAAAAGGCCTCAACATGGCCGCCCTGACGTCGTTTCCGGTCGCCTATCCGGATACGGCGCAGGTCGGCGGGCGCGTGCGGGTGTTCTATGACACCTTCACCGCATCCGGCATCGCCGCCGGCTCGACCATCGACATCGCCCGCCTGCCGAAGGGCGCGCGGGTGTGGGACGTCCACATCTTCCACGACGATCTCGGCACCACCGCCGGCACGCTCGCCGTCGGCGATGCGGCGTCCGCCACCCGCTACCTCGCGGCGTTCGCCACCGGCTCGGCCGGCAAGCAGACGATGACGGGCACCAACGGCCAGAGCACCGGTGTCGGCTTCCAACAGACGGCCGAGACCACCATCGTCATCACCACGGCCGGCGCCGCCATCACCGGCACCATCCGGTCCGTGGTGTACTACACGCTCGACTAACGAGTCGTATGACACGCTGGAGTAACCCGTGTACTACACGTTGGATCGAGTCTAACCAAATTGCGTCATGGCCCGATGTCGTGTCCCGCACGCATTCGCATGACTTCGGGCCATCCACGTTTTATTCTCTCATCAGAAAAAACAAAACCGTGGATGCTCCGGACAAGCCGGGGCATGACGAACTAAAATCAGAGGCTCTGTCGAACGTGATTGTGCAAGGGGTCAGCGCGGCGCCCGTCGCCTCGTTCCCTCCCCCCTTGCGGGGGAGGGTCAGGGTGGGGGAGAGATGACAGGTGGGGACTTCGATGCTGAGCGACGCCCACCCCCACCCATCCTCCCCCGTCGAGGGGGAGGAGAAGAGAATCGCCGCAGTTCTGTCTGACATCGGAGATATCCCCGCCGTCGCCGGACAATTTTCCGGGCCGCTGCTGGTGATGGGCGGCGCGGCCTGCGTGCGCGAGGATCTCGCGCGCATCGATCCGACCTGGCGCGGCGCGCGCATGGCGGTCAACGACATCGGCGCGCACTATCGCGGCACGCTCGATCATTGGGCGACGCTGCATCCCAAATATCTGCCGGGTTGGCTCGCCTACCGCCATGGCCATGATTACGGCAGCGGCGGCCATGTCTATAGCCACAGCCGCGAAGCGGCGGACGGCGTGCAGTTCGTCTGGCGGCTCGCCAACGACGGCGCCACCTCCGGCCTGTTCGCCTGCTTCGTGGCGCTCCTGCTCGGCTACGACCGCATCGTGCTCGCCGGACTGCCATGCGACGATACGCCGCATTATTTCGATCCGCTGCCCTACGGCGGCAAGATCGCCGGCGAGAGTCCGCCCGATCTGTGGCTCTGGGCGCGCGACCATGTCTTCGCCGGTCGCGTCACGAGCCTCTCGGGCAACACGCGCGCCTGGCTCGGCGCGCCGTAAGCCATGCATCGGAAAAGCGAGTCCCTCCCCCCGGCGTGGGGGAGGGTGGGGCTGTCCGCCATCGCCCTCGCCGACTGACCTCCCCTCCCCCCGGCGTGGGGGAGGGTGGGGTGGGGGGCTTGCGACTATGGTTGAGGTTGACGTTCACCCCCACCCGTCCTCCCCCATCGAGGGGGAGGAGAACGCACGCGTGAGCAGTATCGGCTTCGACGCCGCCGTCGTGCTGGCGCGGCGCGAGCGCGACAAATATCGCCGGCTGTGGCAACACGACGAATACCGGCTGGCCTCGCCGGGCGAGAGCTGCGCCGAACGGGCGCTCGCTCTGCTCGGCGCGCGGGCCGGCGAGTCGATCGCCGATTTCGGCTGCGGCACCGGGCGCGCCTCGGTCGTGTTCCGGCGCCACGGGCTCGCGGTCCGCGCCATCGATCACGCGGAGAATTGCCTCGATCCCGGCGTCGAGCTGCCGCTCGAGATCGCCTGCCTGTGGGATATCCCGCGAGGACCCGCGACCGACTACGGCTTCTGCGCCGACGTCATGGAGCACATTCCGATGCCGCGCGTGGACGCCGTGCTCGCCGGCATCGCCGCGCGGGTGCGCCGCGCCACTTATTTCCGCATCGCCACCGTGCCCGATGCCTGCGGCAAGCTGATCGGCGAGCCGCTGCATCTCACCGTCGAACCCGCCGAATGGTGGGGCGCGCGAGTCGGCCCGTTCTTCCGCGTCACGCATTGCCGCAGCGAGGCGGGCGACGTGGAGCTGATCGCCGAGGTCCGCCCTGAGCGGCGCGCCGACGGCGACGCGAACCAGATGGCCACCTAACCTACCACTGCGTTCCCTCCCCACTTGTGGGGGAGGGACAGGGTGGGGGGTTTTGACGCACGGGGTCGTGAAGCGCACGCATTCGCATGACACGGCTGATTGCCACGCGCGATCGCCGTCACCCCCACCCGGCCTCCCCCATCGAGGGGGCGGGGAAAACGTCACGCTGCACGTCATGCGAATGCGTGCGATGCACGACAGAACGGGATTCGATTGCCATGACAACCTCCGTCGTCTCGATCTGCAACACGGCGCTCGACCTGCTCGGCAGCGATTCGATCGCCTCGCTCGCCGACGACAGCAAGGCGGCGCGCTTCTGCGCGCGCAACTACGAGCGGGTGCGCGACGCGGTGCTGCGCGCCTACCCGTGGAATTGCGCCATGGCGCGCGCCTCGCTCGCGGCGCTGGCGCAGGCGCCGGCCTGGGGCTACGGCCGGCAATATGCGCTGCCCGAAGGACCCGACCCGGCCTATTGCCTGCGCGTGCTGGCGATCGACGGCGAGGTGGATTTCGGCCTGACCTACAAGATCGAGGGCCGCCGCATCCTGACCGACGAGGATGCGCCGCTCGAAATTCTCTATATCGCGCGGGTCGAGGACCCCAGCCAATATGACGCGCTGCTGACCGACGCCATCGCCGCGCGCCTCGCGCTCGACGCCGCCTATCCGCTGGCGGGCTCGGTGTCGCTCGCCCAGGCGATGAGCCAAGCCTACGCGGAAAAGCTCGCCGAGGCGCGCCAAGTCGATGCCCAGGAAGGCAGCCCGGACGCGCTGATCGCCGGCGACTGGCTGGAAAGCAGGTTGTGATCGGGCGCTGCAATTTGCCGATTGCTGATAGCTAATTCGTCATGCCCCGGCTTGTCCGGGGCATCCACGACTTTTCTCTTTCTAGCGTACGTAAAAACGCGTGATGGCCCGAACAAGTCGGGCCATGACGTCCTGGGAAGAAAACGAGCACATCCGGATCATCGCGAGGCGTAACGAATGGCGCGCGTCACTCCGATCATCACCAACACCAATGGCGGCGAGTGGAGTCCGACGCTGTTCGGGCGCGTCGATATCGCCAAATATCCGAACAGCTTCCAGACCGTGCGCAATTTCATCCCGCTGGTCCAGGGGCCCTCGACGCGGCGGCCCGGCTTCCATTTCATCACCGCGACCAAGGCCGACGGCATCGTCAACCTGATCCCGTTCGAGTTCTCCACGGTGCAGGCCTACATCATCGAGGCCGGCGGCCAGTATTTCCGCTTCTACAAGGACCGCGGCCAGATCCTGTCGGGCCCGTCGGCTTACGAGATCGCCTCGCCCTATCTGGCCGGCGATGTGGCCGACCTCAAATGGGCGCAGTCGGCCGACGTGCTCTATCTCACCCATCCGGCCTACGCGCCGCGCAAGCTGTCGCGCACCGGCCATACCAGTTGGACGCTGAGCGTCATCGATTTCCTCGACGGCCCCTATCTCGATCAGAACACCACGGCCACCACCTTGACGCCCTCGGCCGCGACCGGCAGCGGCGTCACCGTCACCGCGTCTTCCGTCACCGGCATCAACGCCAACACCGGCTTCCAGGCGAGCGACGTCGGCCGCCCGATCCGCATGAAGGAAGGCGCCACCTGGGGCTGGGCGAAGATCGCCGCGCGCAGCTCGGCGACCGTGGTCACCGTCGACGTGAAATCGACGCTCACCAACGCCAATGCCAAGACCGTCTGGCAGCTCGGCGCCTGGTCGGACACCACGGGCTACCCGTCCTGCGTCACCTTCCACGAGGAACGGCTGTGCTTCGCCGGCTCGACCGAGCGGCCGCAGACCGTGTGGATGTCGAAGTCGGGCGATTACGAGAATTTCGCCCCGACCGAAACCAACGGCACGGTGCTCGCCGACGATGCCATCACGGTCACCATCTCCGACAACAAGGTCAACGCCATCCGCTGGATGGAGTCGGCCGAGGTGCTGTTCCTCGGCACGGTCGGCGGCGAGAAGGTGATCCGCGCCAACACGCTCGGCGAGGCGCTGACGCCCGACAACGTCACCGCCAAGGGCCAGACCACGCGCGGCTGCGCCAATGCCCTGCCGGTGCGCATGGACCGCGCCATCCTGTTCATCCAGCGCGCCGCCAAGAAGCTGTTCGAGCTCAGCTATTCGTTCGAGAGCGACAGCTACACCGCCCAGGAGGTCTCGATCCTGGCGCAGCACCTGACGCGCCCGATGCTCAAGCAGCTCGCCTACCAGGCGACGCCCTGGTCGGTGGTGTGGTGCGCGCGCCACGACGGCATGCTGGTCGGCTTCACCTACGAGCGCGACCAGCAGGCGCTCGCCTGGCACGCCCACCCCGTCGGCGGCGTCTCGGGCTCCGGGGGGGCCAAGGTGCTGTCGCTCGCCTGCATCCCCGGCGCCGGCCAGGACGAGCTGTGGGCGGTGATCGAGCGCACCGTCAACGGCGCCACCCGGCGCTACGTCGAATATCTCGGCTACGAGTTCGCGCCCGCCGACGCCAACGACAAGGCCGGCGCCTTCTTCGTCGACTCGGGGCTGACCTACAGCGGCGCGCCGGCGACCACCATCGCCGGCCTCGATCATCTCGAAGGTGAAGTGGTGCAAGTGCTGGCCGACGGCGCGGCGCATCCCGACCGCACGGTGAGCGGCGGCGCCATCGCCTTGGCGCGCAATGCCTCGATCGTCCACGCCGGCCTCGGCTACGACAGCGACCTGGAAAGCCTCGATCTCGAATCCGGCTCGGCGATCGGCACGTCGCAGACCAAGAAGAAGCGCATCAACAAGGTGGCGGTGCGCCTGCTCGAAACCCTCGGCTGCAAGGTCGGGCGCCAGGGCCGGATGGACGAGGTGCAATTCCGCGCCGGCGGCGATCCGATGGATTCCAGCCCGCCGCTGTTCACCGGCGACAAGTTCGTCGAGTTTCCCGCCGGCTGGGACAATGCCGCCACCGTGCGCGTCACCCAGAGCCAGCCCTTGCCCTGCACGGTCACCGCCATCGTGCCCTCGATCACCACCAACGACGGCTAGCGCCTCGCCACACGCCACAGTCCCGACCCCGAGCGGCCGCCGCCGGCGCGTCGTATTCCGCAAGCTCATCCAAGGACGCTCAGCCATGTGCAATCCTGTCGCCGTCGTCATGGCGGTGAGCGCCGTCGTCAGCGCGGCGGGCCAGATGCAGGCCGGCCAGGCGCAGAAGAAAATGGCGCAATACAACGCCCGCGTCGCCGAGGACACCGCGCGCTATCAGGCCGAGCGCCAGCAGGACAAGGTGAGCCGCCTGATGGGCGCGGCGCGCGTCGCCGTCAACAAGTCCGGCATCGCCATGAGCGGCTCGCCGCTCGACGTGCTCGCCGATTCCGCCATGCAGTCCGAGCTCGATCATCAGGCCATCCTGCGCCAGGGCGCCGCCCAGGCGGCGATGGACCGCTATCAGGGCAGCCAGGCGGCGCGCGCCGGCTATTTCGGCGCCGCGACGGCGCTGCTCAAGGGGGCGAGCAGCACCATGGGCGCGTTCGGCGGTGGCGGGCTGGCCAGTAGCGGTGGGGGGGTATCGGCCTACGGTCTCGGCGACGGAGTGACCTTCAGCCTCGGCAACGCGGGCCGTTTGCCCGACTGGGCCATCGGCAACGCCGCCAGTGGCCGAGGGGGCTTCTGAAATGCCGAAAATCCCGACTGACACGGCGTCGCTCGACTACCGGCCGTCGCGCGGCGACGTGGCGGCGGCGGGCGCCTCCGGCCTGGCTCTGGCCAAGTTCGGCGAGACCGCGCTCCAGGTCGCCGGCGACTACGCCGAGCGCGCGAATCAAGCCGAGAAGGCGAGACAGAAAGCCATCACCGAAGCCGACCGTGCCAACGGCACGTCGCAGGCCATGGCGGCGCTGCATCAAACTATCGAGGCGTTCGAAGCCGATACGGATCCGAACACCATCATGGACCGCTGGATGGAGCGGGTGGACACGGCCGGACAGGATATCTTCGCGGGCATCCGCGACAGCGGCGCCCGCGCCCAGGTCGAGGCCGACTACGGCAATCTCGCCCGGGTCCAGGCGGCGTTGCTCCAGGGCGACAGCCTGCGCCGCCTGTCCGAGCGGGGGCGGCGCGACCTCGACCGCAACCTCGGGCTCTACGCGGATGTCGCGGCGGGCGCGCGGCATCCGCTCGAGCACGACGACGCGGTCCGCCTGGCGCTGCGCGAGATTCAGGGCAAGGCCGACGCCGGCTTCATCGCCCGGGACGACGCCGGGCGCATCGAGCAAGGCTTCCATGGCGATCTCGCCGGGCGCCAGGCGCGGCGCGCCATCGCGGCCGATCCGCAAAGCGCGCTCGACAGCCTCAAGGGCGGCGAGGATTTCGCCGCGCTCGATCCGGCCGCCCGCGCGCGCCTGACCGGCGAGGCCGAACGCGCCGTGCAGGCGCAGGCCGTGCGCCTGCAGACCGAACAGGCGGCGGTGCGGCGCGACATCCAGGTCCGTCTGCCCGGCTATCTCGAAGCCTTGCGCGACGGCGAGCCGCCCGACGACCCGCGCTTCGGCCGCGCCGCTCTCGCCGCCACCCTCGGCGCGGCGGAGGGCGACAAGCGCTGGGCGGAAATCGAGCAGGCCAAGGACTTCGGCCGGGCCATGGCCCAGGTGAAGTGGGCGACGCCGGACGAAATCTCCGACCTGGTCGATTACGGCGACCGTTCGTTCGTGCTCGAGAAGCTGCCGTTCGTCTTAGGCAGCCTCGATGGATTGCAGAAAGAAAATCTCATTCAGCGCGTGGTGGACAGGCGCAACGAACAGCTCTGGTCCAAGCCCGCCGACTATGTGCTGAACAACCCGCGCGTGGCCGAGCTGCACGCGGCGATGGCGCAGGCCACCGCGCCGCCGCAACCCTCCGATGCCGCCGCGGCGCTCCAGGGCATGCTGCCCGCGACAACCGGCCAGCCCGCCGCACCGCAGTCCATGCTCTCGCCCGAGGACCGCCGCGCGGCGATCGCCGCCTATGCCAACGGCACGCTCGCCGAGCAGGAGCGGCTCGGCGTGCCGGAGGACCGCCGGCAGGTCCTGCCCGAGAACATGGCCAAGGAGATCGCCACCGGCATCCTTGGAGGCGATCCAGCGAAGGCTGATCAAACGCTGCGCGATCTCGCCGCCGACTGGGGCGACGCATGGCCGCGCGTGGTGAATGAGTTGAAGGACGCGGGCTTGCCACCCGCGTACGCCGAATTGGCGGCGAGGCATGACCCGGTCTCCCGTCAGACGCTGGCTAAGGTGCTGGCGACCCAGACGAACGAGCCGGGGGCACTGCGCGCCAGAACCGGCGCCGATGCCGATGGGATCGACGATCTGGTCTATCGCCATAGGGCCGGCCCCGATGGCCAGTTCCTCTCCGACGACCGCATCAAGCTGGTGAAGTTGCTGGCCTATTACTACGCGCGCTTCAGCGAACCGGAAGCAGCCGTGCGCCGCGCTTTCGCGGACTTCACGGGAGATGTTGTTCTTACGGTTGGCTCAGCAGGTAAGAGCGAGGCGGATGATATTGCCGATGTATGGCGCGACAAAGGAGCAAGACAGCGCGACAGATGGCGCGGTAATGTCAAAGTGCTGCCACCCCGCAAGCCGTTGAAGATGTATGATAGCGACGGCAATCCCGTGATGAGTGTCGATCGATGGGGCAACTCTGTGCAGGTTGAAGCGCCAGAGGGCGTGAACTTTCATGTATTCGGAGAAATCGGCGAAAAAGACAGAAATGCGGGCGACCCTGCCATATTCGAGCGCTTAACAAACTTCGTCCATGGTGGTCCATGGGATCTTCAGCGTCCTGTGACAGAAACAAGGAATGGGATGCCACGCAAGAACACCTACGACGATAAATTCGTCAACGCTGCATCCGTCGCGATTGGGATTTACGCTGCGGCAGCCGGTTGGAGCCTCGACGACATTTTAAGATGGACGAATCGTTTCGCGGCGGTCAAATCAAATTTTGGCAACGTAAAATTCAGTCAAACATATAAGTCGCTGCCGGAAAGGAATGTCCTTAATACGACACTTGGCTATAATATGCAGAAGGACGGAAAAATTCCCAACCCCGAGTGATGCAATGCGAAAAACACTTATCATCATTGTATCCGTCGTCTCGCTTCTGGTGACTTATCATCTCGGTAAGAGACTGTACTTTGGCAGTCATTGGGCATCGTCGTCATGTGACAAGATAGAGATTGAGTCTGTAGATTCTCCCGACCTGCGGTGGCAGGCGAAAGCGATCCAAGTCGCATGTGGGGACGGTTTTGCCAGCTCGGAGGGTGTCGCGGTCATCGTCGTAAGGCCGGGCACATGGTGGCCAACGGAGAGGGACGAAGTGCTGCAATTAAGTAACGATTGGAAGGATGGCGCGAGGCTCGAATGGCAGAGTAAAAATCGTTTGCTGATCTCCGTGCCAGAGAGCATGGACATCTATAAACAGCGGCCAGTCGTGGGGAACGTGACGAGCGAGATAAAAATAGTACCCGTCGATTTGGCTGCGCGCGAAAAGTATTCTTGCGCGCCGGGCAAGGAGTATTGGTACTCCTGTCGCGAGGCGAGAGAACAGACTCTAAACAAAATAAAAGAATCCGGCACAGAACGTTGAAGCGTGACTTAGGAGGCTCGCCTGTGCCGAGGTGAGCCCACTCACTCGGCTACTCTGCTTATAATTAATGAGGGATACTTCAATTCACCGCCAAGAGATTAGGCCATGAATCACGTTTCCAACCTTGTCCTTGCCGCATTCTTGTTCATGCCAGCTCTCGGGTCAGTGGCTCAACAGGCTCCTGAGCCGTCGTCATCCGGTGATTGGGTCTCATATCGTCCATTCAAGGATAGCCCCGACCAAGCATTCATACGCGAAATGATCGCGATCTCGGAAGACCATCAAATGGCACTGTCAGAGGGATGGCTGGACATCGAGGACATTAGCGTCGGTTATGTCGACTTGAACGGCGATGGCGTCGACGAGTTGATCGTCGCGTTCTACGAGGTCTCCTTCTTTTACTGTGGCAATGGTGGCTGTCCGGTCTATTTCTATGAGAAACGCGGTGGGGCATGGCAGATGATCGGCTACGCCTTTCTGTTTGATTTGTGGGTCGGAAGCGAGGCTGTGCAGGGCTACCGAACCATCTACACGGCCGATGGTTGGGGCATGACGTGGGATGGCGAAAAATACGAATATGAGTGCATCGGCTGGCCGCCCGGCGTCAGTTTGTCGGCGGGAGAAGTGAGCAACAAGTTCTGTAAGAATCTGTATAGATAAACAAACCTGATTGTGACAGTTGTGGCCGAACGGCGCGGCGCGATACCTGGGCGCGCGAATGGGGATCGAGAATGCGCATATTCTGGATAGCCGTGGCGATAACTCTAACTTTCCCAATCCTTGGTTATTTGAGCCTCGCCTTTTTGTTCGGATAATCTCCGGGCGGCTTCTCTCTCGGGATCGGCTCCTCATATCAGTGAGAGTTGCACCGCCGTACCCTAGCGCGGCGGTGCTGGACGCGTGGGGCATGGCCATGGATGTGCCGGTCTTTCTCATCGCCGTGGCGGCGTCGGTCGCCGATCCGCCGATCGCCGTGCCCTGCCTGCTGTGGGGCGCGCTGTTCCGGCGCTTCGAGGTGGCGATGCTGGTCGCCTTCGCCTGGGTCGTCGCCCGTGACATCGCCGGCAGCCTGCTGTTCCACGACGGCGCGCGGATCCCGCCCGAAGCGCTCACCGCCCATATCTCGGCCGGGCCGATCATGGCCGCCGCCGCCTGGCTCGCCGCGGACTCTGCGCGCGCCTGGCGCGCCGCCAAGACCCGCCGCGCCGCGCGGCAATAGCCGCCGCCGCTCCGCCGCATCGCCTCCAACCATCCATGCTCTCCAGCCTCGCTCGCGCGGGGCTTTTTTTATGGGCCACCGCCAACCGCGGCTTGAGCCCTTGTCACCTCGTTCTCGCCAGAGGAAACAAGCCATGACCGTGAGCTCGACCACGACGCGCGTCGCCTACGCCGGCAACGGCGTGACCACCGCCTTCGCCACAACCTTTCCGTTCTTCGCCGCGTCCGAAATCGAGGTCGTCGAGCGCGTCGTCGCGACCGGCGCCGAGACGGTGAAGACGCTGACGACGCACTACACGGTGAGCGGCGGCAACGGCGCGACCGGCACGGTGACGGCCGTGGCCGCGCCGGCCTCGACCGTGCAATGGGTGCTGCGGCGCAAGACCGCGCGCACCCAGGAGATCGACTACACGCCGAACGACCCGTTCCCGGCCGAGACCCACGAGCAGGGCCTCGACCGGCTCAAGATGAACGTGCAGGAGCTCGGCGAGGAGAACGACCGCGCGCTCAAGTTTCCCAAGACCGACGCGAGCGGGCTTTCCGGCACGATTCCCAGCAGCGTCGAGCGCGCCGGCAAGTTCCTGACCTTCGACGGCGGCGGCGTGCCGGCGGTTTCGGCGGGCTCGGCCGACGGCCTGGCGGTGTCGCCCTTCGCCGCCACCCTGCTCGACGACGCGGACGCCGCGGCGGCGCGCTCCACGCTCGGCATCGGCGGCACCGGGCTCGACATCGCCGGCCTGACGGCGCTGACCGCGCCGGCGACCGACGACGAGCTGCCGGTCTACGACCTCTCGGCGGCGGCCAACCGCAAGATCGCGCTGGCCGACCTGCTCAAGGTGTTCGACGCGCTCGCCGCCGAAACGGCGCCCGCCACCGACGACGTCCTCGCGCTCTACGACACCAGCGCCGCCACCACCGACAAGATCACGCTGGCCGACGCGCTCAAGGTGGTGAACGCGCTGACCGAGGACGCCACCCCCGACGCGGCGGCGGATTTCGTGCTGACCTACGACACGAGCGCGGGCGCGGCGAAGAAGGCCAAGCCGGCCAACCTCGGATCGGGCGGCATCGGCGCGGTTTCCGTGCAGGCGTTCACCGGCTCCGGCACCTGGACCAAGCCTGCCGGCGTCAAGTTCGTGCGCGTAATCTGTGTCGGCGGCGGCGGTGGAGGGGCGGGGGCTAAAAACGCCGCGACGGGCACTGAAGGCGGTGGCGGTGGCGGTGGCTACTCGGAAAAAACACTCGATGTTACAGCGATTGCCAGCCGGGCGGTAACTATCGGAGCGGTGGGCGCCGCTGGAACGGCCGTGCCCGCCGGTGCCGGCGGGGCGGGCGGAGACACCTCGTTCGGCGCCGATTGCATCGCCAAGGGCGGCTCCGGCGGCGCCGCGACGGGCGGGGCTGGCGCGGGCGGCGTGGCGGGCACGGGCGATGTCACCGTGCCGGGCAATGCGGGCGCGGGTGGATCCCACACGGTGGCGCGGACCTATCTGCTGTCGGGCGCCGGCGGGCAATCGGCGCTCGGCTTTGGCCACGGCGGCCGGGCGCCGGCGCCGGTCGAATCCAACGGCAACCCCGGCACTGGATATGGCGGCGGCGGCAGCAGCGGTGTCGATACCGACGACGGCGGCCAAGCTGGCGGCGCCGGCACGGCCGGCATCTGCATCATCTACGAGTTCAAGTGAGCGCGGTGGGATCGGATATCAACCAGATAGCGCCATCGCAATCGAGGCAGCCAGTGCTTTGAGCAACACGAGCAACAAGCCTTTGACGACTAGCGCGCACACGACAAGTCCGGCAACACTTCCGAGAAGGCAGCGAGGGCCAGCGGGTCGTCGGGCGCGCGCCCGCGCCGCGAACCGCCACGTCAGCGGCGAGCCAGATGCGGGAGGTAATGTATTGGGGTTTCTCTAATGACGCCATCCGTCGTATGGCGGATCGGCAGGGTCGAGAACTGTTTGAAGTCCACTAGATGGACGACGCCGATTTTTTCGCGACTGTCCGGCACCACAAACGCGCCTTGTTGAGGGTCGTAAGCAGGGAACCCATAGGTAAATTGCCAATTCATCTTTGAGGGCATCGCCCGCGCCGAAATTTGGCCCCTGTCGATAGCAAGTGTAAGGGAGTTCTGTTCTACGCACCGCTCCCGCTGCCCGATCTTTCTGCTGAGTCTGTCGCGAATCCTTTCGAGACCAAATGCATAAGCTGAGGCCCATAGGGACCAAGCCGGCGAATCTCCACGTAGAGCGAACACGCCGGAATTGAACGGGAGCTGACGGCCATAACGCTCGGCGACGTCTTGGCCGAATGCCAATTGGTAAGATTCAAAGACGTTGTTGGCGAGATGGGCGGCGCTCATTCGGATGCGTTGAGGGCCGTTAGGTCCTGGGACCGTCATATCAACTCCGCCGTGGTCTATCTCGCGAATAATTGCGATGGCGCCATCCGCCGCTGATCGTGCGAGCTCTTCGATTTGCGGCCAATCTTGAATCCAGGTGTCGCTGTCGAGCCACATGTAGATCTCGTGGCCGGGGAAATACTTAGGCAGGAAGGCCCGCGAGGTCATGGCTTTTAGCCACTCCGGGAGCAAGGCCTCTGGCAAATTGGGCACATCCCAGCCTGGCTTTACCACGTCGCAGCCGAGCGCCCTTAACAGCCGGATCTGACGCTCCGTAAGCCCAACGTCAAGGACGCAGAACGACATGTCCCGCGCCTCGGGGTTTTCCCGCACGGAATGCAGTAATCCGAGGAGCAGACCGATATAAGCTGAATTGGCAGCGGTGCAGATGCAGAAATCCGGCATCGGTGCGGGCACGATGGTATTTCCTTTCTCTTACGCTGTCGATACTGCCGTAAAAATCGATGTCCTCAGTAGCAACTCTACCACCATCACCGCAAGAGCTATACATGACCGACACCGAGCGCGATGTCCTGCAACGCGACATCGGGCGGCTCGAGGCGCGGGTCGATGCGCAGCAATCCGAGCTGCGCGAGATCAAGGCCGACGTCAAAGCCATCCTCGCCCTGGTCAATCAGGCCAAGGGCGGCTGGAAGACTCTGGTGGTGGTCGGCGCGGTGGCGGGTGCCGTGGGCGCCTTGGTCGCCAAGCTCGGTTTCTTCGCCGGCCTGCTGCCGCGCTGAGGCGCACCGCGCGGCCGATCGCCAGCCAGATCGAACACCGTCCGTGGGGCCCGCATGCCGCGCCTGGGACTCTCATGACAGGAGGCGAAGGCGCCATGAGCGACGATTACTACACCTACACCGAGCAGCTCGTCGCCGAGGGGCGCCGGGTGTTCGCGCTGGTCAAGGCCCGCGAGCTGGCGGACGACCGAGATTCTCGCCAAGGCCGCGAGCTTCGAGGCCTGGCTCAAGGATGCGGCGCCCAAGGGCAAGCCGGCCCCGGGAACCGGCGGCGGGCCGGGCGGCGCCAAGCCGGGCTTTGCGACCTCGCATCGGCGCTCATAGCGAATACCATGTGGCGCGCGCCTTGCCGTGCTGCCGCACGCGCCCATCTGCGACCAGTTCGCGCAGACGCACTTTTAACGTGTTCCGATTTGCGCCGGTGATCGATGCAAGCTGCGCGATCGTCAGGCGCTCTTTCGCTCGCAGCGTTTCGAGGACCTGGAGCGATAGCTCCGGCAAACTGGCCTCGCTGCCCTGAGCGATCCGTTCACGGTCTAGTCGTGCCGCAAGGCTATCCTTCTGCCTCTTGAGGGAACGCAGGAAGAAACCCACCCAAGGCTCCCAATCCGGCGTTTCGCTCTTGAGAGTCGTCTGCGTACGCCTGAGCGCCTTGTAGTACAGATCTTTGTTTTCCTCGATCGCGCGCTCCAGCGAGGCGTACGGCACATAAGCGTAGCCTGCTCGCAGCAAGAGGAGTGTGGTGAGCATGCGCGAGAGCCGCCCGTTTCCATCCTGAAAAGGATGGATCGCCAGAAACGCCACGATGAAGACGGCGATGACGAGGAGAGGGTGCAGCGCTTCCTCATCCAGCGTTTTTCGCGTCCAAGCGACGAGCGCCTCCATCTCGCGCGGCGTGTCGAAAGGCGAGGTCGTTTCGAACACGACGCCGATCTCCCGCCCGTCCACATCGAACGCCACGACATTGTTGGAGAGCGTCTTATAGGAGCCGCGATGGCGCGCATCCTTGTCGCTGTGACGCAGTAAGGTCTGGTGTAGTTGGCGGATATGGTTCTCGGTGAGACGCATGTCGGCGTAGGCCTCGAACACGAGGTCCATCGCCTCGGCGTATCCGGCCGCTTCCTGCTCATCGCGCGTCTTGAAGGACTTCATGGAGATCGCCCGCGAGAGCAGGTCCTCGACCTCGGCATCCGATAGCTTCGCCCCCTCAATGCGCGTAGAGGAGCCGACGCTCTCGATGGTGGCCACCTTGCGGAGTGCGCTGAGGCGGTCCGGCGAGAGCGTCTTAAGGGCCTCCCACCTCCCTTTGAACTCATCGATTTCGGCAACGAGCTTCACGAGGTCGGGGCCGAGTGCGAGCTTGGGCTCCCTCATGCCAGGGGCGCCCTCATATCCGATTCCATACCCAATAATACCCGATTAGACCCGATTTTCCACCTCGTTCCTATAGCCGCCAGCACGCGAGGAGACGGGCTCGCGAATGGCTATCGGGTATCTGCGGGTATAGAATTGGGTACGCGGAAGTCCATCAAAGGCCGTGCCAAACATCCTTCAAATGGCCACGGCGCCTTCCGGCCTTCCAGCCGCGTTGACCGCACCTGGGCACATAGGACGAATGACCGCGTTAGGGGTGCTGGCTTGCAGTCAACGCCTTGTCCACGGCAATGCGCTGATGCGAACGCCGAGAGCCACCCAACACCACCCCTCGTGCGACAACGAATTTCTGCCGTCGTGGTCTGGGGTAGTCGTGCGCCTGAAATCGTAGATTCGGCGGAGTTTGGCGCGCCCGACAAGATTCGAAGTTGCGAGCTTCTGTCTTCGGATCGCCGCGCTCAAGCCCGACTGAACCCACAGGCGCCGCGCGCGCCCCGAATCTCCGTGCCGCTGTCCGGGCGTTTGCGTCGCCCGCCGCTCGTCCGGACGGGCGGAACGTTGCGCCACGCCGCGGTCGACCCAACATCCTCACGCCCTCATCGGGCCTCTGCGATCCGGCGCCGCCGCGCGGCCTCTTCGCCTGCGCCGATGGGGCCGAACAAGCGCCCGCGCCCCGGCTCGCCGCTCGACCGCCTCATCCATCATTCCCAAACATCACCCGGAGGTCCGCCCATGTCGCCCGACGATCTCGACACGATGGCGCGCACCCTGTGGGGCGAGGCGCGCGGCGAGCCGCTCGAGGGCAAGATCGCCGTCGCCTGGGTCATCCGCAACCGCGCCGATCGGCCTGGCTGGTGGGGTCACGGCATCGCCGGCGTGTGCCGCCAGCCCTGGCAGTTCTCGTGCTGGAACGCGGACGACCCCAACCGCGCCAAGCTGATCGGCGTCACCGCGCGCGACGAGATGTTCCGCGATTGCCTGATGGCGGTGGCCGCCGTGCTGTCGGGCAACCTCTCCGATCCGACCGGCGGCGCCAACCACTACCACGCCAAAACCCTGTCGCCGAACTGGGCGGCGGGCGCCGTGCCCACCCTGCGCCTGCGCAACCACGCCTTCTACAAACTCTAGAGGTCACCCATGGCCGAACCCAATCCGACCGACATCCGCGGCGGGCTGCTCGCGCTCGTCTCCGCCAATCCGCGCACGTCTCTCGCTGTCGCCCCCGCCGCGCTACTGCGCGCGGCTCGATTAGTGAGTGGGCGGCGGTCGGCAGGACGACCGCCCAGCGCTTTCACTGCTGGCGTGCTTCTGACGCTTCTCGCCGTCGCGTGGCTGTGATGGCCTTCGGCATCGACGACGCCATCGCGGCGGGCTTGCGCATCCTCGACAAGTTCATCCCCGACCCGGCCGAGAAGGCGAAGGCCGCGCTCGAGATGCGCCAGCTCATGCAGCAGGTGGCGCTCGCCCAGGTCGACCTCAACAAGGCCGAGGTCTCGTCGGGCCGCTGGCTCGGCCAGTGGCGCGGCGCGCTCGGCTGGGGCCTGGTCGCGAGCCTCATTTATCAATTCATCCTCTATCCCTTCCTGATCGCCACGGTGCTGATCTTCAACCCCACCTTTCCGGTGGAGCGCCTGCCGGTGCTCGACTGGAAAGAGCTCGGCTCGCTGCTGCTCGGCATGCTCGGGCTCGGCTGAGCGTCGGCGCAATCCGACACGCCGATCCGCCGCGCCATGACACGCAACGTCCGCCGGCGAATCCGCGCCGGCTATCCCCCCGGTTAGCGCAACTACTCTCTCGGGGTAATCCCTCGCCGTTTTGTTAAGTATCTTCGATGGATCGGGCGGTCTGAAGCCCGGCATTTCCGCCATCGCCGCGGCGCGCGCACCCGCCGGTATAGTTAAAATGCGAGATAAGCGTTGCAGCGATGCGTCATCCGTCCGGCGCCCGCGCGTCCGAAGGGATTATACCCGCCCGCGCATGAACGGGTTTGCGCGTCATGCGTTATGTATGGGTTCCGCCGCTCGCCGAACGCTTCTCGGTCGAACCGGCGGATTGTCTTGGATAAGACGGTCGTGGACATTGCGCGGCGGAAGACCGAGCCCCCGACTCCGTCGTTTACGGGCGCGTTGAGGAACAGGAGACGAGTATGACGCCAGACAAACGCATCGAATGGTGCCGTGAGAACATTCCGGGCTTCAAGGCCATGCACGATCAGGCCGAGAAGGCCCGCTTGGATACCGAAGAAAACCGCAAGCGCATGGCCGCCTATATGAGCGCGGCCAATCTGCGGCGCTTCCCGGTCAAGGAAGAGCGCGCGGCTTAGTCGCGCACCGACGGCGCTTGGCCGCCTTCGTGGAGTGGGCGGCATGACGCCCCGCTGGGACTCCGGCCCGGCGGGGTTTCCTTTGGTGCGGCGCCTGGCGTCGCGCGTGTTCGATCCGAGGGCGCGTCCGATTCGCCGCCTAGCAGGATGCGGAAAAAAGAATTTCGACTGCCGGAGACGCAATATTGCTTCGTCGGACAACCCGAAATCGCAGGACTGTTTCACGTTGATAGCCCGTTCGATTCCAAAATTGCGCCGTGACGCTCGACCACCGACTTTTTCCGCAGCCGCCTAGAGCGTTTCCGCCGAAGCGGAAACCGGTTCGGCGTGGAAAACGCGATTCAATCGAGACTCGAGAGCATGATCCGATTCCGCTGAAACGGATCATGCTCTAGAAAATTTCCAATCCCTTGGGAAAGGTCGCGCGGTCCGGCTTTTCGCCCGCGATGATGCGATCCGCGATCAGGACGGCGGCGAGCAGCGCCTCGTCGGTGCAGGGCTTCGACAGGAAGCCGATCGCCACGTCGCGATGCTCGCGCGCGTCGGCCACCTGGCCGGTGACGAAGATCACCGTCGTGCCCCAGCGCCGCTTCAATGTGCGGGCGAGCTCGATGCCGCTGCTGCCGTCGCGCAGCTCGATGTTCATGAGCGCGATGCGCGGCGGCGTGCGCTCGGCGATCGCGATGGCGCGCTCGGTCGAGGCGGCGGGACCGAGCACGGTGTAGCCCGCGTCCGACAGGGTCGACTCCACGGTCATGGCGATCAGGGCATTGTCTTCGGCGATCAGAATGGTCATCGGCCTGCTCTTTCGTTTTTGTCCGATTGGCGAGCGCCGAATGACCAGGGCCGGGCTTGCGAAGGTGACTGCCGCGCCGAGGTCGGGCCTCCTGTCAACATCGCGACGACGTGACCTGCCGAACTTTTATCAGGCGCGCCAAAGGGATGCAGTACGATGCCGGACACGGGCGAAAAAAAATCGAACGCCTATTACTGGCTATCATTGAAGCAAGCGTCACCCCCACCCCGGCCCTCCCCCATCCCGGCGGGCGTTCGCCCGCCACTCTTGATTGTTGCGCCCCTTCGGGCGCGGGAGGGGGAGGGGACGTTATCGAGCAACATTGCGAATCCCCTCCACCCTTGTGGGGGAGGGTTAGGGTGGGGGGTGATGCAGGCATCGGCGATTCCGAGTACTAGTGCGGGACCGGGCGTAACGCCGTTTCGCGCTCGGTGGACGGCGGCGGCCGGCCTTCTACTCGGCCGGACCCGGTAACGGGGCGGCTTGGTGGGCGGCGGCGTGCCGCCGGGCGCGGTCGCGGGCCAGCAAGGTGTAGGCGGTCGGCACGACGAACAGGGTCAGCACGGTGCCGAGCGACATGCCGCCGACGATGACCCAGCCGATGGCATGGCGGCTTTCGGCGCCGGCGCCGCCGCCGATGGCGAGCGGGATGGCGCCGGCGATCATCGCGCCGGTGGTCATCAGGATCGGACGCAGGCGCAGCGACGCGGCCTCGATCACCGCCTCGCGCGCGCCTTTGCCTTCATCCTGGAGCCGGTTGGCGAACTGCACGATCGGGATTGCCGTGCTTGGTGATCAGCGCATCGGTGCGGCGCTCGACGATGATCTGGATGCGGGCGAACAGGCCGGGCGAGAGGCGCCCGTCCGGATCCGGCACGCGGGCGCGGATGCGGAGGGCGCGGCCGTTGACGTCGATCATCGGGGCGATCGCATAGATGGTGCCGTCGCATGACAGCGGGATGTACCCCACTGCAATTCTGCTTCCTGGACTTTCACAGTGACGAGAGTGATCGCTCGCCAGGGCCGGGTCAGATCAAGAGCGGACGACCCGCAGCAATTCCCCGAAATCGCCGCCATCCGCCCGACGCAGGGCAGCAACATATGCGGCGCGATCGTTTCCGCGAACCTGCAACTCCCGACTGCCCCATGAGAACGGGGGCCGTCCGATGTGAATGAGCAGCAGGTCGGTCATCAGTCGAGCGTGCCTGCCGTTGCCATTTGGAAATGGATGGATATGGGTCAGCCGCTGATGAAAGCGGCACGCTATTTCATCCGGAGGGAAGGTCGCGTGTTCGATCCAATACTGTATGTCGCCGACCAGTTTCAGGAGTTCCGGGCCGACTTGATGGGAATCGGCGCCGAGCCTTCGCTTGCTCTGCTTGGTGAAAACACCGGCCCAATCCCAAACTGTGCCGAACATCCTTTTGTGCAAGGCGCACAGAAATTCGACGGTAAGCAAGTTCTTATGGCGGCGCGGCATTGCCCATTCCTCGGCTTCGAGAATATTGGCTTGCTCCGCTTCGTTCAGTTCCCCTCTCGTGCCGATGTAGTCCAGTTTCAATCCTTGCTGCTCGTCGGGAGACAGCGGGGTAGCCCCATCGTCACCCGCAAGCGGCGTCACAAATACCTCCAGAACTGTTTGGGTGGCCGCCGCGTGTATTCCTCGGCGAGACGTTCCACCAGATTCCGGTTCTCTCTTTCGGAGACTTCCTGGTTTTCCAGCCGCATCGTCTGGCCAATTCTATTGACGCGGTGTTCCGCCACGCGTCGGGCCTGCTCTTGGACCGTTTGATCCAGAGACTGTTTTGGCACGAACGCATAGACGAGATTACAATTCAGCGCCTCCGCAGCGCGGCGCAGGCTCTTGAGCGTGGTGGCGCCACTCACTTCCCCTTTCTCCAGGGCATAGATCCGATTCGGTGAAGACAAGCCCAGTCTTCCGGCTAAGTCGTTGGCCGTCATCCCGAGAGCCTGCCGAATTGAGCGTATCCAGCCATATTTTGGCGATTGCAATTTCTTCAGAGGCACCGCACCGCTCAGTCGCTGGTCTAAATGCTTCCTCATCATTGCGCGGGGTTTCATGGATCACCTCGATAACGGCCTAGCACAATATTCTCACATATAAATATGAAAACTACAGAATTTTCACATTTATATAGATGTTTTTCTAAATTTTTTCACATATATATATGTGATATTAGCGTTCGAAAGCCATTAGATGCCCTTAGCAAACGGGAAGCCTGATTTTTGTTCAGCGACTCGCCTTTCCGCCTAAATTATCCGCAATCTCTAACCCTGCCTGCGCCACCGCAGCGCGAATCCCCGCCTTTCGCGCCGCGGCACGGGCATTGCAACACCCTTCGCATAATGCATCTAGGGTTCCGGCCGCGCGCCACTGACGATACCGCGCGGCGCTGGTCCGAGAGATGCACCCGGCGCGGCCTCTCGCCCGCGCGGGGCCACGGCGGGCCAAAATCCCGGGAGAGAGTGAATACCGTGCGGGCCCTGGGCCTGGCGGCAAACTCTTGGGTGCGCCGCTTGACCAACCCCCGAACGCCAGACTGCCGGTTCAGACGGCCGGTCGCGACGATGTCACCGACAAAGGAGGGTGCAGTGCGTGTGATTGCCCAGACTCGGAATGCCCGGACTCGGAGTGCCCAGACTCGGAGTGCCCAGACTCGGAGTGCCATGACTTGGATCGCGGGTGCCGCTTCGGCCATCGTGATCGCCGCCGCGACGATCTTCTCAGCCGTCCCCGCTGCCGCCCAGGCAAAGTCGACCTTCAACGTTTGTTGGACGATCTATGTCGGCTGGATGCCCTACGGCTACATGGCCGACACCGGCATCCTGAAGAAGTGGGCCAACAAATACGGCATCGCCATCAACGTCACCCAGATCAACGACTACGTCGAATCGATCAACCAGTACACCGCCGGCAAATTCGACGGCTGCTCCATGACGAACATGGATGCGCTCACCATCCCGGCGGCGGGCGGCGTCGATTCGACGGCATTGATCGTCGGCGACTTCTCCAACGGCAACGACGGCATCGTCACCAAGAAGGGCAAGACCGTCGCGGCGCTCAAGGGCCAGAAGATCAACCAGGTGGAATTCTCCGTTTCCCACTACCTGCTGGCCCGCGCGCTGGCCATGAACGGCATGAGCGAACGGGACGTCACCTCGGTGAACACCTCGGACGCCGATATCGTCGCCGCCTTCGCCGCGCCGGACGTGACCACGGTGGTGACCTGGAATCCGCAGTTGAGCGAGGTGATGGCAACCCCCAACGCGACCGAGGTGTTCAACTCCAGCCATATCCCGGGCGAGATCATCGACATGATGGTGGTCAATACCGGCGTGCTGAAGGCCAATCCGAAGCTCGGACAGGCGCTCGTCGGCGCCTGGTACGAGACCATCGCCTCGATGGCCGACCCATCGCCCAAGGGCGTCGCGGCGCGCACCGCTATGGCCAAGGCCTCGGGCACCGACCTCGCCGGGTTCGAGGCGCAACTGAAGACGACCCGCATGTTCTATACGCCGGGCGAAGCGGTCGCCTTCACCAACAGTCCCGATCTGATCAAGACCATGGACTATGTGCGCAGCTTCTCGTTCGACCACGCATTGCTCGGCACCGGCGCGAAGAGCAAGGACGCGGTCGGCATGGCGTTTCCCGGCGGCAAGACGCTCGGCGACACGGCGAACATCAAGCTGCGGTTCGATCCGAGCTTCATGGTCATGGCGGCGGAAGGCAAGCTGTAACGGGACCCGGGCGCCAATCCACATCGCGTCCGGAACGGATCTCATAGCATGGCGCGTATCGTCAACCGGCGGCCGGGAAGGGGAGGGTTGCTCCTTCTCGGCGCCTTTCCCTTCGTGCTGCTGATCGTCTGCTATCTGTTCGGCTCGGCCGCGCGGCTCGCCGACAATCCGAACGACAAGCTGTTGCCGTCGCTCGACAGCCTGGGCGCGGCGGTGGTGCAGATGGCGGTCACGGAGGATCAGCGTACCGGCCGCGTGCCGCTGTGGCAGGACACGGCGGCCAGCCTGCGCCGGCTCGCCATCGGGCTCGGCGTCGCCGCGTCCATCGGGCTGGCCTTCGGCATCGCCATCGGGCTCATCCCCTATGTGCGGGCGACGCTGGCGCCGTTCGTCGCGGCGCTCTCCATGATCCCGCCCATGGCGGTCCTGCCGATCCTGTTTATCGTTTTCGGCCTGGGCGAGCTGTCCAAGGTGGTGCTCATCGTCGCCGGCATCGCGCCGTTCCTGATCCGCGACCTCGCCATGCGGGTGCAGGACCTGCCCGGCGAGCAGCTCATCAAGGCGCAGACCCTCGGCGCCTCGACCTGGCAGATCATCCTGCGCGTCACCTTGCCCCAGGTGCTGCCGCGGCTGATCGATTCGTTGCGGCTCTCGCTCGGCCCCGCCTGGCTGTTCCTGATCGCCGCCGAGGCGATCGCCGCCACCGAGGGGCTCGGCTACCGCATCTTCCTGGTGCGGCGCTATCTCTCGATGGACGTCATCCTGCCCTACGTGGTGTGGATCACCATCCTGGCGTTCGCCAGCGACTGGATCTTGCGCCTGATCGTGCGGCGCGGCTTTCCGTGGGTCGAGGAGCGCGCGTCGTGACCGCCGTCTCGATCAAGAACCTGTGGATGGAGTACGGCGACCAGACCGTGCTCGAGCGCGTCAATCTCGAGCTGCCGGAACACAGCTTCTGCTCCATCGTCGGCGCCTCGGGCTGCGGCAAGACCACGTTCCTGCGCATCCTGCTCAGCCAGGAGCGGGCGACACGGGGCGAGATCCGCATCGCCGGCGAGCCCCTGCCCGACGAACCCGGGCCCGACCGCGGCGTGGTGTTCCAGCGCTACTCGGTGTTTCCCCATCTCACCGTCATCGAGAACGTCGCCTTCGGGCTCGAAATCGCCCGTTCGCGCCTGATCGGCCGGCTGTTCGGATCGGCGCGCCGCAGGGCGTTCGACGAGGCCGCCGAATGCCTCGAGGCCGTCAGCCTCACGCAAGCGCGCGACAAATATCCCGACGCGCTGTCAGGCGGCATGCAGCAGCGCCTCGCCATCGCCCAGGCCCTGGTGCGACGGCCGAGCATCCTGCTGCTCGACGAGCCGTTCGGCGCGCTCGACGTCGGCACCAAGGCGCAGATGCACGAGCTGATCATCGAGCTGTGGCGCGAATCGAAGATGACCGTTTTCATGGTCACCCACGACATCCAGGAAGGCTTCCGCCTCGGCACCCGCCTGCTGGTGTTCGACAAGGTGCGCCAC
>CAZOBN010000005.1:1281-59488 GCA_964577835.1 uncultured Rhizobiaceae bacterium | reverse complement strand
GACACGATGAGGGACTTGACGCCAAGAGCCCGATCACAGAAGCCGGGCCATGACGACAGTATCGCAGTCGGCGCCGGCTTACTCCCCGTCCACCGCGTCGACGTCGACCGGGACGCCGGGCAATGTCTTCGAGGTGCGGATGGTTTCCAGCGTGGTGACGCGGCTGACGTGAGGCGTCGCCGTGATGCGCATGGTCAGGGCGTCGCGATGCTCCTTGTCCTTGGCCACGACCTTGAGCAGGAAATCGCCGCCGCCGCGAATCATGTGGCACTCGCGCACCTCGGTCCAGTCGGCCATGGCCTGCTCGAAACCCGAGAGCACCTCCTGGGCCTGGCTGTCGAGCCCGACCAGGGCGAAGAACATTTCCTTGTAGCCGAGTTCGCGCGCGGCGATTTCGGCATGATAACCGTGGATATAGCCGGAGTTTTCCAGGGCGCGCACGCGGCGCAGGCAGGGCGGCGCCGAAATACCGGCCCGGCGCGCCAGTTCCACATTGGTCATGCGGCCGTCGTCCTGCAAATCGCGCAGGATGAGGCGATCGATACGATCGAGTTTGACACGCTGCATGGGAAGCTCCGGCATAGTTCGCGCCGTTCGGCAAAATTTCGCGGCAGTTATAGAACGAGTTCCAGGGCGTGGGTAATATTATTTCAATTGAGCAGGGCATGTCCCGACCGGCAATCGCACCCACCGGTACAATGCTCTGAAATCAATCGCGAAGAGCGGGCTACCCAGGCTCGCCGGCACGCTTGCGCCTTGCCTGGGAGCGGCGGCATTTCTATGTTAGGCGGAACTGGGTGCTGACGGCTCAAGTGCGCCATTTCGGCGTCCATCAGCGGCATCCGATAGGAAAAGCGAAGCGGCGCATGGCCCAGCAACATAAAAGCAAGATTCTCATTCTCGGTTCGGGCCCGGCCGGCCTGACCGCCGCGATCTATGCGGCCCGTGCAAACCTCAAGCCAGTCCTGGTCACCGGGATGCAGCCGGGCGGTCAGATGACCATCACCACCGACGTGGAAAATTACCCGGGCTTCGCTCAAGTCATCCAAGGCCCGTGGCTGATGGAAGAGATGCGCAAGCAGGCTGAGCATGTCGGCACGCGCATTCTCTACGACACCGTCACGTCGGTCGATCTGACCATCCGGCCATTCGTCGCCAAGGGCGATTCCGGCGACAGCTATGTCGGCGACACCTTGATCATCGCCACCGGCGCCCAGGCGCGCTGGCTCGGACTCGACAGCGAGCAGCGCTTCAAGGGTTTCGGCGTCTCCGCCTGCGCCACCTGCGACGGCTTCTTCTTCCGCGGCAAGAAGGTCGCCGTGGTCGGCGGCGGCAACACCGCCGTCGAGGAAGCGATTTATCTCACCAATCATGCGGAGAAGGTCACGTTGATCCATCGCCGCGACAGTTTCCGCGCCGAGAAGATCATGCAGGACCGTCTGTTCGCCAATCCGAAGATCGCCGTGATCTGGGACAGCGTCGTCGACGAGGTACAGGGCAAGGATAACCCGCCCGAAGTCACGAACCTGACGCTGCGCAACGTCAAAACCGGCGCCGCCAGCACGCTCGCCGTCGATGGCCTGTTCGTCGCCATCGGTCACACGCCGAACACGCAATTGTTCAAGGATGACCTCACGATCGATCCCGACGGCTACATCGTCACCAAGCCGGACAGCACCGCGACCAACGTTCCAGGCGTGTTCGCGGCCGGCGATGTTCAGGACAAGATCTTCCGCCAGGCCGTGACGGCCGCCGGGACCGGCTGCATGGCGGCGATCGAGGCGGAGAAATTCCTCGTTCACCACGCAAGCGATGCTACCCTGACCGCCGCCGAATAATCCGAGCTTAGGCACCGCAGCGGATGGATTGGGACAAGCTTAGGGTTTTTCACGCGGTCGCCGAGGCGGGCAGCTTCACCCATGCCGGCGAGACGCTGAATCTCAGCCAATCGGCGGTCAGCCGGCAGATCAGTGCGCTCGAAGCGAGCCTGAAGGCGCCGCTGTTCCACCGTCATGCGCGCGGCCTAATCCTCACGGAGCAGGGCGAACTGCTCTACAAGACGACGCGCGAGGTGTTCGCCAAGCTGGCGACCACCCAAGCTCTGCTGACCGAGAGCACCGACCGACCGAAGGGTCCGCTCAAGATCAGCACGACGGTGGCGTTCGGCTCGATCTGGCTGACGCCGCGCATGAAGGAATTTCTCGACCTCTACCCCGACATCTCGGTGTCGTTGCTGCTCAACGAGGGCGAGGTCGATCTCAACATGCGCGAAGCGGACGTGGCGATCCGCCTGCATGCGCCGCATCAGCCCGACTTGATCCAGCGCCGGCTGCTGACCATGCATCTTCACGTCTATGCCTCATCGGACTATCTCAAGAAGAACCCGATGCCGCAGACGCCCGAGGACCTGGCGCAGCATCTGATGATCGTCTACGGCGAGGATACGCGGCCGCCGATCACCAACATCAATTGGCTGCTCGAATTCATCCGCAGCCGCGACCTGCAGCCGCGCATCCTCAAAGTGAACAACATTTATGCCATGTATCGCGCGGTGCAGACTGGCGTCGGCATCGCCGCGCTGCCCGATTACACCGTGCGCCAGTATTCGAGCAACTTGGTACGGATTCTTCCGGAGCTTGAAGGTCCGAGCTTCGACGCCTATTTCGTCTATCCGGAGGAGCTCCGTCATTCGAAGCGAATCGCCGTTTTCCGCGATTTTCTGGTCCGGAAAATTGCCGAAACCGAGTTTTGAGGGTTCCCGTCGGAACATTCGCCCGAATCGCGGATTTAAGAGAGGAATCGGCAGCCATGCGGATTCTGCATAGCCGGGCTTCCAAATCAGGGCTACCCCGTCCGACGAGAAAACCGTATTTTTAGATCACTGAGTTGTTGCATTGCGATATTGCATTGCAGCATACTGAAGCCAAGTTTCGGTCATGCCGCTGGAGAGATCCAGGCCTGACCGCCAAGTTCCGGGTGCAAGGCCCGGAAAAGGGTCCTTCGGGACCCTACGTCTCCCAGACGTGAAGCCTCCCTGTTAAACTTGCCGGGAAACTTTGGTTTCCCGGCATTTTTTTCGCTTGTACGGCTTCTGGGGTCACAGTGGGGTCACGCGCCTGATCTCAGATTCGAACTTTCCGAACGGACTAATGGTGGGTTAGATGTGAATGCGTTGCCTTGCTACCATCATCTTGAAAAGGTCGGAAATAGAGGAGATTGATATCGACTTCGCCATCGCCGACGACCTTTTCAGTAATAGATTCAACGATCCTTCTTCTTTCTTCCGGAGGAAGCTGGGGCCAGCGGGAATACAAATCCCGTGCCTCGGTTACGATTTCCTCCTGGATAAATGTCCGATTTTCAGGATGTCTATTTCGGCCTGAAGGCGCGGCAGCTCCTGGTCGATTTCCTCCATCCGGGTCGTGAGGGGAGCCTGACGGGACCCCGAAGCCCTCTTTTGGGATATCGCCCGCTAGATACAATTCGTAAAATTTGTCCGAGGTGGATGAAAGTTTTGCCCGCTCGGCTTCGAGGAGCGCGAGCAATTCTCCTTTTTCCGTGAGCACAGAATCAGCTTAGAAGCGCTCCATCACCTCGTCTGGCGAAAAAAGAAGCTTTTGAGTTGCTCATGGAACACGCCTTCGAGATCGACCAACTGGCTGGCAAGGAATTGACCCGAATCAGCTCGCCGGGGTGGTTGCTGCCGAATATCTCTTTGGCTTGAAGAATGAGTGAATACGCAAAGGTATCCCCGGCGCTGTCGCGGCGGGATCAACAGAGATCATTTTCAAAGCACCGCTGAGCATTCTTGGCACCAACGCATTCGAGGGATTTTGCCGTTTAGGCAAGAGCCGAAGGCATCACGGCAAGGCCGGCTGGATTGATATTCGGGGCCGAGGACAAAAAGACTGCGAAATTGCGTTGCTTGTGACCGTAGAGTGAGCGGACAGAGGTTTTAAGTTCGTCCAGCTCACTTGAAGTCTCCGACCGGTTTCGACCGGTCGGAGCTTACGTGCACTGGGGCGGCCAAGTACTGTAGATCCAGATTGCCATCGCCTCGGGGCCGAGCACATAAGATCCCGCTCCGACCCCAGCCGGCGCTCCAAACATGCAAAGCAGCCAATTCGGACCCGCGGCATTCTGGTTCGCTAGCCCGTCTATGGACGTTATCTGCCAGTCGCTCAAACTGCGGCTCCACTTGCCGGTAAAGGTGATTCCGTCCACCATCTTCATCGTGTCGAGGACCGTCATACCGAGTGTCCACGGCACACCTGTGAATTTCTTCACCGTTCCGTTTGGGGCTCGAATTTCCAGCGAAACTGTCGGTGCAGTCCATGTTTTGGTGATCGGGTCCGCAGCGAAAGCTGTCGGAGGTAATAGCAAAACCAAGACCAGAAGTGCGCGTGCGATCATCGATTTCATCCTTTGAAAGAAAATCACCAGATACGCTTTGACTCCGAATATCAGACTATCCTTTGGCTCCTGTTACAATCAGAAACAGGATGTCGTCGGTCAGCTTTACAGGGCGAAATGAGTGGTGAAGGGCGTGCCTGGCGATCGTTATCATCCGTAAAACCTTCGAACGCGGAGACAGCGTTTAGGATCTGTTGAACCGCTACATTGTCGAGCCGCTGGATACCATTCGTGACGAATACCATCCCACCGCGATGGTGGGCTCGGAGCTCATCATTGAGTCTCCGAATAGTCGCAACTTTCCCATTGTGCATCTGGCTCCTCCAGCTCAGGCCGGGCTCCACAGTCGAAGCGCGGCGCCCGCCGGAGGAGTCGGCGGCGGCTGCAATTACGCGTCGGGGTTTACAGGTCCGCCCTCCCAGCAATAGAACGTCATCACGAGCGCCGCCGCATCAAACAGTCCCATGCGTGGATCTTCGCTCATCCAGGCTCGTCGGACTGGGGGCAGCCGGTGGTCGAACGCCGGAATATGCCTGGCAATGACCTCGGCGATTTCGCGCTTGGTGAGGGCGCCGAGCTTCCCGAATGCCTCTCGGATGAGGTTTCGGGAGTAGCTGTGGGTTTCGATGGCCTGGTTTCCCGCCCACACTTCAATCGACCGATACAAACGCCGAATGCGAAGGGACCGGCGCGAGCCGAGGGCGGTGCAGTCCTCGATCACCAGTACGTCGGGTTGGTGTGCTTCGACGAGTTTGGCAACGCTCTCGACACACCGGACATTCTTGTCTTTGCCGCGCGCCCCGCGCGTGCCCCAATCGACGGGCGAAAGCGGTCCTTCAAAGAGGGCGTAGGCGAAGCCTCCCGTGGTTGCGTAGATCGAGAGAACCAGGCCATGCCGTTTCGTGTTGCTCATAATTTTTGTTGATTAGTTCGCCCGGTCGCACGTCGCAGCATATCGGTGAGCAATGCGAGCTTGCGTTTGGCGGCTTTTGTCTCGCTCTTTTCGAGTTCCTGGTACAGCTCGTAGGCTCGCCCGAGTACGCCTTCCTCGATCTTGTCAAAGAGCTCGGGAAATACCTCATGCGGGAGTTCCCCGAAAATGACTTGGCAGGCAAGCGCGATGTGGAGATTCGGCGTCCGGCGAAGCCATTCATACCGCGATACCTGCGTGTTGCTCTTGATTCCCATGAGGCGCGCAAGCTCCTCCTGAGTAAGCCCCCACCGCTTGCGGTGAGTACGCATGTAGTTCGGGATTTTCGATGACATAGGCGTATGCGTTCGCCAGGCTGGAGGACGCCGAGCGTACAACCCATGATCGCCGAGAGCCGAAGTGAATCGTAGACGTGGAATTATGCCGTGGTGACAACTAGGCAAACGAAAGAGGCGTCTCGTACGGCCAGGCGCCTGGTGTGCCACGGAGCATGTGTAGAGAAATACGGAGAGTGTCCAATAGGCAACGCAGTCGCAATTGTACCAACATCAATGGGTGGACGTGGGGACATGGGGACGTTGTATTGGGGATAGCGCCGGTAGAAATGGACGTACGGCTATTGCTTGTTTGCCGAGGCGCCGGCGTCCCGTCGGTCTTCACCCGATGTCCCCACGTCCCCATGTCTACCCGCGGTGTCCTCATGTGACGATTCCACAGCCGGAACGTCGATCCCGAACCTGGTGAACAGCACATCGAGCTTCGGCCGCTCGGACAGCGGCAGAACGTAGACACCATGGCTTTTATACGTCGCGAGGTTGAGCCGCCGGCGCAGCATGTTTCCCATCCAACGATGGGTTATGGGCCGCTCGTACTCGGAACCGAACCGCTCGATGAATCGGGCCACGATGTTTCGAATCGGCAGCGAGTCGCTACCCTCGCTCACAAGCTCACGGAGCACCTCAAGAACGTCGGCCTCGGGCGTAAGCCCTCGATCTGAGATCATCGCTTCCTGGTAGGAGGCGGCGACCGCCTTGAGGTCGCGTCGGAGAGCCTCGTTTTCGATGACGCTGAGGAGCGGCACGAGGATTTGGTTGAGGCGCGGCTCGATCGCACGATCGACAAGGGTCGGATCGATTGCGGCCTTGCTTCGGGTCCGGAAGCGGTAGAGGAGAAGCTTGTTGCGCAAGGTGAGCGCCTCTTCCCTGTGTGTGTCCGGGAGGTTGATGGGTATGTCGGCCCTGAGCCGGCGCTCTCCCATGTTCTCGGTGATGAAGCGGCTCTCGAGCGCTCGATCATCGAAGGATTTCCGCGCGGCAACGATCTTCGGGCCGAAGACGTGAAAGGCACGGGGGTTGAACTCGCGCTGATTGGTCATCATGGTCCGGAGGACCGGCATGCCCCTCACGTTTCCGGTGTTGAGAATCTTGACGATTTCGGCCTTCTCGTCGCTCATGCGGAAATCCGCCTCGTCGATGACGAGGGTTCCCCGAAAGTTATCGAGGGTGTGGAAAAGCGGCGAGACCGTCGAGGCCCCGCTCGCGAAGAAGGCCTTGTAGCAGAGAGAGCCCAGGGTGAGGAGCGCTCGGGTCTTCCCCGTGCCGTAGTCCCCTCGGAGGCGAAGATACGGAAGCTCGTTGAAGGCATCGTATATCCAGGTGAGGAGGACGTAGTAGCTCGCCACCTTCTCGAAGAGCGGGCTCACGTCGAGGTAGCGGTGGATGAAGGCCGTTATTTCGGCAAGAAGCTCCGCTGGTGAGCCGTACTCAAGGGGCGTGGATGGCAGCATCACTGCTTCGTGCTTCACGAGATTGTTGTCGGGAGAAAAGGGAACCAGGCGCTCGCCGCTTTCACGGGTGACGCCCTCCTCTATCGACCAGGCCTCACCGCGCCAGACGGCAAAGGCTGTAGTGCGAGCTCGCGGATCGTAGAGAAGCTCCACCAGCATCCCGTCATCCCAGGCGGCGGATACCGTAGGAGTAGCACGCGGCTTCTGGTTGTCGTTCTCCATAGCGCGCTTGTCGTGCATGAACGCAGAATATCGAGGATCCGCGTCGTCCTGTAGGCAGTGAAATGTGCTTGACAGGATATGCGCCACTTCTACGGCGCTACCGACGGCGGCGGTATGCTTTCTGGCGTCTATGGAGCACGACCACAACGGGCGGGTAGAAACCCCCGCCTTCATCCGGAATCTTATGCCCGAAGCAACACCAGAGGAGCTTCAGGCCGCCTGCGAAACAGTAAGGGAATACCTCGCCGTCGTTCGCCGCATCCATGAACGGTTGAGGACGGAAGCGCTTCGCGATTCGCCAGAATCAGATTCGTTTGATACGATTCCATCGAACAATGAACTAACTATATGAAGGAAGTCTACGCATACGTCCGGGTATCAACTGTAAGACAAGGAGAGAAAGGATCTTCGCTTGGGGAGCAACGCGATGCGATTACCGCCTATGCGGCGCGGCACGGGCTTCACATCATCGCTTGGTTTGAAGAGATGCAGACGGCCGCGAAAGTCGGCCGACGGGAGTTTTCCCGGATGCTTCGACTTCTTGAACGACGCACCGTCTCGGGCGTCGTTCTCCATAAAATCGATCGAGGCGCCCGGAACCTCAAGGATTGGGCAAATCTTCGCGATCTTACGGACCGCGGCATCGACGTGCTGTTCGCCCATGAGAGCCTCGATCTCACCTCTCGAAGCGGCGCACTCGCCGCTGACCTCCAGGCGGTCATCGCCGCCGACTACATTCGAAATCTCCGCGACGAAGTGAAAAAGGGTATCTACGGCAGGCTGAAACAGGGCCTCTACCCCTTGCCGGCACCTCTCGGGTACCTCAACCGCGGCGGGGGTAATCCCAAGGTGCCCGACCCGGATCGAGCGCTACTCATTCGCAAAGCTTTCGAGCTTTACAGCACCGGTGCATATAGCCTCCACGTCCTAAGCGACACACTCTATGGCCTCGGATTGCGGAGCACCGCTGGCGGGAGGGTCACCGCCAATCGCCTCTCTGAGATACTCCACGATTCCTTCTACGTTGGCCTCATCCGCATCAAGCGGAACGGACAGACGTTTTCGGGAGTGCATGAACCTATCGTTTCCGTTTCCCTCTTCGAGCAAGTGCAGGCTGTGCTTTCGGGGAAGGCCCAAGGGAGGACCGCGACGCATGCGTTCGTGTTCCGACGGATGATTCGCTGTGGCACCTGCCGCTATGCGCTCATCGGCGAAAGACAGAAGGGCCATGTTTACTACCGCTGCCACACCAGAAGCTGCCATTCGGTATGTCTTCGGGAAAATCGGGTGGAAGAAGCGCTTGAGAGTACCTTTGCGAAGGTGGTGCTCACACCAGAAGAAACAGCGGGGCTACGGGAGCTTGCGCATACGGACGAGACGATATGGCAGAAGACGCAGGAAGATATGATGCGCGCGACTCGGCTCAGCCTCGACGGCGTGGAAGCGCGGCTGTCACGGCTCCTCGACGCGTACCTGACAAGCGCGGTCGAGGCCCCACTCTTCGAGGAGAAGAAGCAGTCGCTCCTCATGGAGCGGAAAGCCCTAGAGGAGCGTTTGCGAGAGTTCGAACAGAAGGCCGATTCGGCGGCACAGGTGCTCCCGTACCTCGAACTCGCGGAGAGCCTGCTGTTGAGCTATGAAACGGCGATTCCCGAGGAAAAGCGCGTGTTGGTCCACAAAGCCACCTCGAACCTCACGGTCAAAGGCAAGAACGTTGTGGTTGCGCTGCGCTCGCCCTTCCAGGAGATCGCGAATCGGGAACGTGTCCTCTATGGTGCACCGTGCCGTGACACTCCTCGAACTGACATGTCGCGACTAAGACAGCTGCTCGCTGTCATTACCGCTCATGTTACTGCTGAACGTAAGCGGGTGCATGAGGAGTAAGTGCGCCGATTCGGAATCATCGTGGATCGACACTAAGCCGATCATCCGTCGAACTGACTTGCCCGAGGTCGCCACCGATCAGCCATGTTGGCATCAGAATCAACCCAATCCCGGCAATTGCTGCCTCGCGGAGCGGTTCAGAATTGTTTGCCCGCAATGGTCCGCTCACTTTCATCTCTTCGCGGCCGCAGGCACCGTCGGGTTCGACCATGGCCGATATAGCTGATTGTGCAACGTCACCCCCTGCGCATTTGGGCCTGCCCGCTAGAGCAAAAGCGAGGTGCCGATTCCGGTAAGCCACTTTGAAGAATATCGAAGAAGTTGTACCCAGCGAGCTGGTTTGTACCATTGCGACAGATCGGCTAATGGATCGGCCAATAATCGTTTCGACGGAAAAATGATCTCTTTTTTCAGTATATTACAAGCCTGTAAGATCGGCCATAGTGCCAGGCCGTAGGTCGAGCCAAGATCGGCCGGTAGATCGGCCAAATGAGCTGAAATATCTATCATTTTTCATTTAATTTCATCATGTTATTAAAATCTAAAATTGGCCAAAGACCAGATGACTGAAAGCATTCAGCGCATCGAGCCCGCACGCCTCGAAGAGGTGCCGGAACCCATCTCCGATGTCATCGCCGAACTTGCGGCGGTATCGGCCAAGTTGGGCCACACCTTGCATCCGCGCACGGCGGCCAATCTCGCCGCCCTCGTGCAGATTATGAACAGCTACTACAGCAACCTCATCGAGGGGCATAACACCCGACCCAAAGACATCGAGCGCGCGCTCGCCGGACAGTTCGATAACGATCAAGAGCGCCGCAACCTACAGATGGAGGCGGCGGCGCATGTGCGCGTCCAAGCCGAAGTGGATCTTATGTACGCCGAAGACCGTTTGCGGGAACCGGCTTCGGTCGACTTCATCCTTTGGCTTCATCGCGAATTTTATCGCGATGCGCCATGGGAGATGCTCCGCATTCGCGGTGACGGCTGCGAGTTCATGATGGAGCCGGGTGCGTGGCGCTCACGCCTGGAACACGACGTGGCGGTCGGCAGGCACCACCCGCCTTCCAGTCACCGCGTTGCGGAATTCATGACCTATTTTGCAGACCGCTACCGTTTTGACCGATTGGGCAAAGCCGCCCGTATCTTAGCCATTCCGGCCGCGCACCACCGGTTCAACTACATTCATCCGTTCCCGGACGGGAATGGCCGTGTCAGCCGGCTCATGAGCCACGGCATGGCACATATCGCGGGCATTGGCGCTCACGGATTGTGGTCGATTTCCCGCGGGCTTGCGCGCGGCCTGGAAAGCCGGGGCGATTACAAGCGGATGATGGACCACGCGGACACACCCCGGCAGGGCGATCTCGACGGCCGCGGAAACCTCTCGCAGCGTGCGCTGACCGAGTTCATCTTGTGGTTCTTGCGCGTGTGTCTCGATCAGGTCACCTTCATGTCGAGCCTCCTCGAACTTGATACTTTGGCGCGACGGCTTCGCGCCTACGTCGAGCGCAGCGAAAAGCTGAAGCCGGAATCTGCCCGGTTGCTGGAAGAAGCGCTCATTCGCGGAGAATTCGAGCGCGGGGAAGTGCCGCGCATCACCGGTTTGCCCGAACGAACCGCACGACGCGCTCTCAATGATGTGATCGCCGCCGGCCTTCTTGCGTCGGAAACTCCGAAAGGACCGGTGTCGCTTCGCTTTCCCATTGAGACGCTCGACATCCTGTTCCCCCGTTTATTCCCGGAGACCTAGCGCGGGTAAGCACCCATGAAATTCATCCATTCGTCTGACCTGCAAATCGGCAAAGCCTTCGGGTAATTTGAGCCCGAGACGGCAAACATTCTTCAGGATGCGCGCCAGACCGTGGTCCGCACGCTCGGAGAGCTGCGGTCAAAAATGGCGCGTCAGCCATTCTGATTGGGTGAGTTCTTGTTGTATCGTCGTGGAACACACCTAATTTTACGTACACGGCAGAAACAGCGCTGGGCGTGGCACTCGCTCGCATTAGGCTGATCGCTCCAGTCTCTGATCTCGTTTTTGGGAAGGCTTTTCTGTCACCAACAAAAAGGGGCCAGCGAACTGGCCCCGAGGGTACATTATGTTTCCTATGCTTCGTCGCTAGCATCCCGCGCAGCCGGTATCAGGCGAAGCGGTACCGGCAGCCACCGCGCCGGAACGAGCAACTCTTCAGCTCGACAGATCATGGCCGCTTTTTTGAGGCCGGTCATGCTGTCCGCCGCCTCCTGCGAGACTCCTTCGGCGACAGCCTTGAGTATCTGTGCCTTTGAGACTCGATCGAGGAAGCGGTCCTTGGTCGGCTCCCACCACGCGCTCATATCAAGCGACGCGGCGGCGGCGAAGAGGTCGGCTTGCTTCAGACGCTCCTCGTCGTGGTATGGAGGACGCCTGCGATCGACAGCGTTGACCGCTGTTGCAGTACAGCAGGCAAGCAGAGAAAGCTTCGTTTCCATCTCCTGCTCCGCAAGCCATGACCACAGATCCTCTTCTTTCGGAAGTCTAGAAACCCACGCCTGGTGATGACGTGCGAAGGCTTCCGCGGCTTTGCTCTCGCCGATCCCGGGGGCGAACGATCCGAGATTGACGGCCGTGAGACGGACGTCAATGCAGGTTTCGCCTCGGGGAGCGTAGAACGTGCGGAGCGCCAGGGTGTACAGGAGCGCGGTAAGGGCAAGCTCCGGTTTCTCTGCAAGCGTTGCCTGAAGAGCGGCCGTGCGATGTGCGGTGAGGTCAGCTATGAGGGTGTCGGGCAGTTCTGAATTTCCCGGCTCCGGCTGGCTGTCCCCATCATTCCCGCTTGCCTCGCTTTTCCGTTTCTCCTTCTTCCGGTCTTCCGGCTTGAGGAGTCCCCGTTCCATGTGGAGCGCTCCCTCATAGTCGAGCGTAATGAGCACGCCGGCTTTGGCCTTGTCCTCCGCCGACCACGCCCTGCCTTCCTCGGAGATCGTGTCGATCTCGGTCGAAAGGCGCTCAAGTTCCTCTGCCGCCTCTTCGGGCGGATTGTCTCCGTGCTCCTCAACGAGAGCGTCGTAGCGCTCGGCGAGGCCGGTGAGCGTAGCTTGAACATCGTCGGAGAGAGGGACGGGAGCCGGACGTACCCGCCCCATCCCGGCAAGGTAGGTGTAGTCCATTTCCGGCAGAACCTCGACCCAGGCCCAGCCTTCGGCTTTGACCTCCTCGGTGGCGTTTTGGAGTTTCTCGTTCACAAGCCGGTCAAGGAGTTCGCTATCCGTGAAGTAGCCTTGGTCATCCGTCTGAAACAGGTCTCGGACGATGACCCCTCCTGCCGCCTCGTAGGCCTCGGCGCCAACGAAGCGAGCAAGCCGATCGTTTCCCTCGACCAAGGTCTTGGTAAGCGCCCGGCGGATGGTATGCGGCTCTCGGCCATGCAGTGGACTGTCGAACCAGGTCCGCTCTTGAGCCTCATGGTCGTCGCTTATGGTAAAAGCCATGAGCTGCTCAAGTGTCATACCCCCTTCGCGATACAGCGCAATGAGGCGGGGGCTGACGCAGGCGAGCTTGAGGCGCTGCTCGACGAGACGCGGGCTGATGCCGAACCGGCCGGCAATCTCGTCGGCGCCGACGCCCCCGCGATGTAGGGCCGCGAACGCCGCGAACTGATCGGCGGGGTGAAGCGGCGCACGCACCACGTTCTCGGCAAGCGAAACCTCGACCGCATTACCCTCCTCAAGGACATGGCAGGGAACAGCGAAGTTCTGGGTGATGCGCTTCATTTTGATAAGGCGGGTAAGGGCTCCGAGCCGGCGGCTTCCTGCGATCACCTCGAAGGTGCCGGAGGGTTTGCCATTCGCCTTTCGTACCGCACGAACCGTGAGGTTCTGCAGCAGGCCGTGTGTTGCGATGCTCGCGACAAGCTCGTCGAGCCCCGCCTCGGGCTCCGTCTTCCGCACATTGGCATCCGACTGGACGAGCTTCGAGAGCGGAATGAATCGGATCGATTCTTCCATGTTGGCCTCCTGTGAGTTGATTGGAAAAAGACGCGCTGCCCCGGCACAGAGAGTTGGAGCCCTCCGATACGGTAGGACGAGACAGCTATGGTTTGAGTAGCGACGGCGAATCCGTGTGGGCATGGCGCCCGACGGCCTGCCGTAGTGCTACGGCGACTGTGAAGATCAGTCTGCCGCCATTGTCAGTGCGCGGGGTGCCGCTCACAAGAAGAGGTTTTTTGCCAGATTGGCATGGGGCAAAACCCTTGTGGATGGGCCAGGGGGAATCTCTGCGCCGGCATATCACTGCGCCATGCGCTCCCTGGCCCAAGTCGATAGAGTGGAAGAATGACGCAGGAGCGGAGCGATAAGAATGCGGCTTGGCTCTGCTCGATTCTCATGGAGAGCTGGTAAAGCGGGTGGAGCATCATAGGGCGTGGCTTCAGTGTATCCAGCTCTTCTACGCACCAAGGCATGGAGGTGAATACCCGCAGTGCATTTCGCTAGCTCTCTCATAGCAAACTATCAGAACTACCTTCACACGGAGACGACGGTTTCATAGCCCGCCGAGCAGCATAAGACGGGTTGCTCGGATACGTGCGTCGACGTCAGAGAGTTCTTCGCCGTACTCTTCTTTGGCGATGGTTGGAATTCTTTGACCGCTTCATCGGACAACATCATACTTGTCTCGCTCCAGTGTACAGCGGGTCCACTGGAGCACAAGCGGTGGAAATGCGTGGCTTATAGAGCACGTCTGGGATGACGGCTGTCGACGTCGTCTCAGCTCACGCTTCGTGTTCGTCGTTCGTGTTTTCTGTCGCTGGCTGTTCGCTTCGCTCGATGAATATGGGAATCGTAGGACCTCAGTAGGGCTGAGGGTGGTTTGCCTATGCTTGAGCGACGTTAGGCATTCATGATGAGTCATTGTGAAGAATACTCACCGATTTCTACCGTAATAGAACCCTCTTTATGACGCTGGTGCACATTAATGAAGTAGGGAGCGATATTTTTGCTCGTAGTGACGGGGATTGGGTCTGCCCCAGCTTCTGACACCGTAATGTATTTACCATCGACATTGAAAAGTACGATCTGAATCCCATTCAAGGTTCCAGCCGCTCCTTGTCCCGGAAGTAAAGTCAGAAACCCTGAAGTCGGGAGGTTTTTCATTTGCTGATATTCAGCCTCTCCCCTTATCGCTCGTATGGTGGCAATGTACGACGGATCGTTATATGGCGGATCACCATAGACAATCCCTCCGAGCCGGAGCGTGTAATAAAGGTGGCGGTCTTCTATGCTCAATTTGGAGCGCAGCGCGCGCAGAGCTTCATTGAGGGCCGATAGATTCTGGGCAAGACACTTTTCAATTACATCGAAGTCGGAGTGGGAATACTTTGCCGGGTCTAAAAAGATATTCATTAATGGCGGATTGCCGCGTTTCCACTGATCACGCCGGCTCTCATCCGGAAGTTCAAACACCTGCATGGGCATCTGCGCCGTGACAGGCAGCGGCTCAAAATCATTGGTTCTCTTTATGTCGTAAAGATGCGGAGGCGCCACGCTATACAGCCTTCTTGGTGCGGACCCGGAATTAAAATCGAGACTGTAGGCAATGAAGCTACCCACAAACGCGGCATGATCCACCGTCAGATGCAACGAAATGGAAGCATCATCGTGACATTGCGCAGCGTAAACAATCTTATCCTGATGGTGGGCGCTCCGATTCCAGATAACAAACGCGACAACTATGCCAATAACACCGAATACTGTGAGAAAAATTCCGAATTTCAAGATGTGCATATACATACACTGGGTTGCGCAAACTCGGTACTCAGTACAAGTAAAGTAGCGCCCAGCCTTTAATGTAATCACGAGTCGCCAATTCTTACAACCTTGTAGGCCACACCGACAGTAAGTGCCCTCGGTTAGGCCTAACTTATTGATGTCCTTCAACGCTCCTGTCGGCATGACAATTGCATAAATACATGCGGGCAGGTGACAGGGGGCCAACATGCGACGCGCTTTTCATTGGGCGTTACGGGTCTTGTCCGTTTCGGCCCTCTATCAAATCGCATTGGTCGAGCTAGCGAGGGCCATACCGCAGCTCTCATATACATCAGTCTCCCTCGAAGACCGCGTGTTTGCAGGGCCAAGTGGCCAGCTGAGCCTCCACATCGACTCAGGCGTCAATGATCCACTTGGCGTTCCGGGGAACATCGTTGGTGTTCGTGCCCGGCATACGGCGACTGGGCGGATATTCGATCTTCCTTATCAAGGAGCGGGACCTATTCCCTGGGAATCTCCTTCGACCCCCACATTCGCTCCTTATTTCCGGGATCTCGAATATAGTTCGGTGCCAGATGGTTCTAGGACCGGCCGCTATGAGATCTCGGTCCTCAACGCTCAAGGCGAGTCTGCGACACGAGTAACGCACTTCCTGTCGAGCACAGCTCCGCTGGCGCGGGCTAGCGTACGGATAACCGGTCCAAGCCTTACACCAACTATCTCTTGGGCGAAGATACCTGGTGCCAACATTTACGAGGTTCGCATCTCGGATGCCGAGACGGGAATGCATATCTACGATGCGTCATCCACGACAAATCCATCCTTTACCGTGCCCTCAGGATTCCTTACGCCTTCACGCAACTACGACATTCACATAGGTTCAGCGGAAAAGGACCGTGCCGGTAATTTAGAACGTGCCTCTAGAAGCTTCCGACAGCATACAACGCGGCCTTTGGTCCTACCGCCGACGGACGCACCTCCAAGCGATAGCGAACTAACCCAGTTTGCCAAGGCGGCATACGGGCGCCCACCGGCAACCTCGCGCCGGGACGGAGCGCCCGACGCGGAAGAAGCAATCCGTGCGTCGGGCTACTCGGAAATTGCGGAACTGCGCCGCCAGGGAGTGGGGTTTGAGACACGCGTGTATTCGAATAATTCCCGCACGCAGGTCGTGTTTGCCATCGCAGGGACCGATGATGCGCAAGACATAATTGCCGACGCTTCATTCGCCACGGGAGTGCCGAACGATGCAATGAAAGCGCAGGTCAGCAACGCTGTCGATGTTCTTGTTAAACTAAAAAATGACTTAGCGTATTCGAGCTACGCGACTGCGGATATTACCGTCACAGGACATTCGCTCGGAGGGGCCGTCGCTCAAATGATTGGCCACACCGCCGGGGTACGTACTGTGTCATTTAACGCGCCGGGTCCCGGCTCTCTAATAAACGACGATGAATTGAAAGATCGACTCGATCTCATTCGCAGTCCCACACCTGGCTCGGATCTAACGAACTATCGTGTTTACGGTGACTTGGTATCGACGGTTGGCCAGCCGCTTGCGGAAACGCAAACCATCACGAAGATCGCTCCTTATCCTCACCTTCTAATTGCCCTTGATCCTCTAATGACGTTCAAACCGATGCACTTCATGGATACTATCATTGGACAAATGGAGGAAAGAGTGACAACCGATGTCGGCCCCACGGCGGCAACGGTCCTCATAACCGGCGCAATTATTGGGGTGGTCAGCCCTCACGCTCTGTTAGTAACTACCTTGGCCCACCTGGGAATAAACTATGTTCTCGACCCAGGCGGCGTCGATGGTTACATGTTCAAAGTTGAAGATGGGAGCCCGCTGATTGACACTATTACATTCCCCTTCTTACTGGGATCTGAAGCACTCTTCCGGTTGGAAACATTTCTCGACGGGACTTGGATTCACCTTGGAGTTTTCAATGAGCTGGATAGCTACAGTTTCGGTCAACCAGGCGTGAGCGATTTTCGCTTTTTCCTGCTCGACTATGTTTCGGGGCTACCACTGCCCGACGCCGAGGAATTTTCCATTGGCATCACATTCTCGAGCGACGGGTTCGTGGTCGGCGAGCTTACCAGCTTCTCTACAGTGTCGGAGCCATCCTCGGTCCCAGTGCTCCTCACAGCCCTCGGTATAGGGTTTTTGATCAAAACTCGGCGGCGCTCCATTATGGGTAGCATCGTAGGATCACGAGCGACATTGCCGCGGCATAAAGCAAGTTCTGACTGATGAACAATCACGATTAGGCGGGTGAGGAAGGCGATACACCTTTCCTACCTTCCACCCGTTACCCCCTTTTGATCGCGCCAATGCACCGGTTCTGATCACTAGCTGAGTGAGTTGGACGCCGTGCGAACTATGCGAACAATGTGGTTTGATCGGGATCTCCGAAGTTTCTGGAGTTGTTTGGATTGCTGAAGCGGCTGCAGGAGCAGGACCGAATTGCGGAGCAGGTTGCTCCTCCGGAAGAGGACGATAGATCAACTCCCCGAGCAGCATAAGACGAGTTGCTCTGATGCGTGCGTCCGCGTCAGAGAGTTCTTCGCCGTACTCTTCTTTGGCGATGGTTTTGAATTCTTTGACCGCTTCGTCGGACAGGACAATAGCGCTGGACGCACCGAACCGTCAAAAACTATGTTTAGCGGATAGACGTAGGGCGACTGCGAGGCGTCAACTCTTACGGCTCCATTATCAATAAGAGCGGGAGCATGATGATAGCGCTCTTTAGGCGTTCAACCGAATGCGGACCCGCTGATAGAGTTGGATCTGCGCTTCGTGCTCAAGCTGGACAACGACGGCGAAGCGCTGGCGATTGACGACACCGCTTGCCCACCCGCCCTCGCAACGGACGACGAGATAGTAGCGGTCACCGTAGCTGGCGACGTCCCGCTTGAATGACACTGACGCGCTTTGCAGCGTGGCTCTCTCGCGAAGCTGCGGGCCCGGCCGAAGACTGCAATTGTAACGCGCCGCTATTTCCGGAAACTTACCTTCCGCAGCATCGCGTCGACGGAAATGCTCGAAGATCAACCCGGCCTCGCACCCGCGTACCAGTCGAAAACTCATTCCAAGGCCGGCGTAGTCGGCACGGGTGTGGCGGACCGGTGGGTCATAAGCCAGGGACACTCTAATGATGCGACGACCGGCTTCGGATTGGAAGATCTCTGGGATTGGGATCTCGTACACAGCGAAATGATCGACCGGCAGTTCGTCCTCGGCATAGAGTACAACTCGTGCATCGTCAGAATACGCGGCGCGCTCCAGGTCGACGTGGCCGTGACCGCAAATCGCCCGCACGGCCTCGTCGCCGAGGCCTACGAGGCGTTCCTGTGCTGGCGCCGGAATATCTGCCGCACCTGCCAATAGCGCTCGCACCAAATTGGCGGACGCCGTGGGTAGAAGCGTTAGAATTTGGCTGGCCTTAAATGCAACGAGCGGTGTGGCATAAGACGTCCCCGAGGCGGTCGTAAAAAGCTGATGAATAGGCTCATGATGAAGGGTTAATACGCCGGCCGCGGCCACATCATCTCCACCTCTGAGGCGCTGCACTACTGGATCGAAAATCATTGTGCCGCCAAAGTCCACGACATCAGGCTTGGTCGCACCTCCGACTCCAGGGCCAATCCGAGTAAAGGGAGCAGGTTCAGAGGGTCGGGTGATGGATCGCACATGGACATGCTCCGCCAGTGCTGCGTCGATCCCTTCGCCATTTGCGAGCGCCCCGACCGTGACGACGTTCAACGCGCCTGCTGGCTCGAAGAAGCGATTGCTGTCCTCGGTGAGATAGCCGGGATATTCGGTCACCGCCTGTTCAAGCCGGTTGCCACTGCGAGGATAGCGATTGCCCGCGGCAACCAGAACGAGGACATCGAGTTCGCGTGCGAGCTCATCGAGGGTCGCCGCCCACGTCCCGACCTTGCCCCCTTTGTACGGCTGTTTACTGTCGCCAAGCGCGATCACGAAGATGCGGCAACCGTAACGCTCATTCAGCGTGGTGATCGCCTCGCGCATTTGCGAGGGAACTAGCCGGCGGTCGTCGAAGCGGCCCTGTTCATTGACAACCTTGGCTGAGCACAATCGCGCTCCACGTTGGAGTACGCCGCTCGCAAGTTGGGCACGAAGGTCGCCGAAGACCGCGACCCCGCCAACGCGCGTGCCATGCCCCCAATCGTCGGCGACGCCAAGCGCGGCTGGAACGCCAATCGCGCCGAGGAAAATATCATCAATCAACGGATGTGCGTTGACACCACTGTCGATGATGCCGATGACGGGAGCGTCTTCGCCGAGAGGGGTCATTTCCGGCAACTGGTCAAAGGCTAGGTCGAGCGCCGCGCCCATGGTGATGGCGGGGACGGGCGGCAGGTCGAGCGAAGCTACATCCTCGATAGCGAGGAGCGTTCGGGCGATTGCACCCGTCACTCTGACCCGAAGCATGGTGATTGATGGTCCAACGTACTGATCGAAAACTGCGCCGCCGCGGGCCTCCACATAGGTTACGATTTGTTCAAGCTTTCGTTCGCGTAATTCTCGCCGGCCGAGATCCCAAAGCTCCAGGTCAAGCAGCATCTCAAGTTGATCAACGAAATCATCAAGATCGTTGAACCCATCTTCACGCAGTCGAAGGCCGATGCGGTCGCGCGGTTCGACAGCGCCGATATTTTCTATCGTTGAGATAAAGGCCGCATAGGCAGGGTTTCTCTGGCCGTCCAATGCGCCTCGCGAATAGGCGTCCAGCCGCTGACGAAATTCGGCCATGTCGTCCGTCGAGGAGAATAGAACCAGTGTACGGTCAGCATCGCTTGAAAGAACAGTGAGGCCCAACCGTTCCCAATCCTGTTCGAGAAGCGCGCCGGTCATCTGAACGCGGAGGATCAGAGAAGGGTTGATGTAATCCGGGCGCCTTCGGCGTTGTTGCACAGCCACGGCCTCATCCAGTTCCGTGCGCAAGCGCTGGCTATGCTGAGCCGGATCACGATCTTGAGGCGGTCCACCACCACCCGTCTTGCGGCGTTCAAGTTGTTCGGGCAGGCGGACGAGCCGCAGATGGTCGTAGCGCGCCATTGCCCTGCCGCCTTCAGACGGGCTGCTTCAGTCGCGCACTGCCAGAACGCCGACGTGCTTCATCCATGAGGGCTATCGCGAAATCCTGCTCGCGGACCTGTTTGTGGCGATCGATGACGGCCGACTTGATCGCCTGGATACAGACTCGCTCGATTTCCGCATAGGAATAGCCTTCAAGCTTTTTGACGAAGGCATGGGGATCGAAGCTGGCCGTCACGTTCTTGAATTTCATCGTGAGGTAGCGACGGATCATCGGTTGATCCGGCTTGTCGAACCACACGACCTCGTCAAAACGCCGCCAAATCGCCGCGTCGAGCGATTGGTCCAAATTTGTGGCGGCCACCAAGAAGCCTTTCGGCTGAATGCGGTCGATGAAAATCAGTAGACTATTGACCACCCGGCGCAACTCATTGTGCTCATTGCTATCGCCGCGCGAACGGGCTAGCGCGTCAAACTCATCAAGAAAAAGCACACAAGGCTGTTTGCGCGCAAATTCGAAAATCTTGCGGACATTGGAGGCCGTCTCACCCAGATAGGATGAAATCAGGCGTTCAAGCTTGACGACAAACAGGGGCAACCCAAGTTCGCCGGCGAAAATCTCCGTGCAAAGCGTCTTGCCGCAACCCGGCGGTCCGCAGAACAACAGCTTGGAGCGAATGGGCAATCCTTTACGGCGGATATCGTCCGCACGTCGGAATTCCTTCATCAATCCCAAGAAAACACGGACATTGGCCGGCGACAAAACAATGTCTTTATGTGTGTGCGATGGCTCGATCCGCTCGACAAAATCGCTAGCGGCATCTGGGAAAGGAATGAGTGGGGCCAAACCCTTCTGGGCCCGCCCAGGCGCAGAAGTACTTTCCAAGGTCTGCCGCAAAGACCGAGCGAGAACGCGATTATTCTTCTGTTCTTCCTCGATAATAATTTGCTCGGCGACGGCGCGAAACTCCTCGTCTCGGCCGTAACTTGCCAGCAGCTTTTTCATTAGTTCGCCGCGTGCCATAGCAAATTACCTGTGCTGCCTTATTGCTAAAACAATAGGTGACGAGGCGGTCTGCTGCCAGCCGCGCTGCTGGCCGTCTCGTTGTGTGAATGTGCCACGCTGACAGCATGGCTGCATATTGTCGGTCCGACACGTCATGTCCCGCTCCGCACCACGCGGGGAAGAAACGGCAGCGTCGCCTGGTCTGCGGCGGGAATGACTGGCATCATCTGACGGCGTAGTCGCCCGATCAATTGGTCAAGTGGGACTGCCAGGGCTGGACCGGCAAACCGCCACTCAATGATGTCGCTTGCCGGAATAAGAGAGGTATCGGTGGTCGTGACCATCGCGACGGCGCCCTCAAGAGAGGTGGGGCGCGCATCAGAGAGGCTCCGAAAAAGAGCATCGACACCCTGGCTGATGTTTATGATGTGCACGCCGAATGTCGCGATCAGCTCGCGCGTAACCGCCAAACCGATAACGTCGGTGAAGGTGAACCGCGCCGATTTGCCTGGTTTTCCGGCTAAGTGGGGCACGAGTTTGCGCCAGTGACGGATTGTCTCCGCCGAAACCCCGGTCAGAGTGCGGGCCTGCTCTTGAGTGAAGTGGATCGTCGCAATCTCTGACATTTTCTGTTGTCGACAACGAGAAAAGTAGTAGTCAGATACCAGATTCCCGCCCTGAAAGGCAACCGAATAGAAACCTTTGGGGCGGAGTCACCATCGACGAGGGCGGCGGCCTCGCACCGGCGCCAACCCGGCAAGCGCAACCGCGCATGACTAGCGCCCTCTGAACCAAGAGCCGTCCGATCGCAAACCGGGCCGGCCGTTTCGGCGCCTGCTCGTACTGACAGGTAATTGAATAAACCTAGCATATCCCGGGAAAGCTTCTACAGAGGAGGCAGCGTGGTTGCGCTAAATGGTCGACTCGGCATCCCATCGATCATCAGCTTGAGATATATGTGAAAATTTGGGAGCGATAGGAGGTCTTCGGCGTGGAAGGCCGGCGCGAATTCCTTGCCAAGAAAGGCTGCATCCTCGGGTCCGACTCGGAATGCGATGATTGTGCCGGCATTGCCCAGAGTGGCGTGCCGGACATCCTCCTCAAGTTGATGAAGATATTGGTGCGCAAGCGTGAAGGCGATCCCATACTTTCGAAGCTCCGCGATCATGTTGGCGACGGCGAGCGTGGTGAAGCTCTGAAATTCGTCGAGATAGACGTAGAAGGGCCGGCGTGCGGTTTCCGGTAACTCCGCGCGGCTAAACGCGGCCAACCCTATCGTCGAGACCAAGAGGCTCCCTAATAAGTCGGCGCTGTCCTCGCCAATCTGTCCCTTCGCAAGATTGACGATGAGCCCACCACCATTATCCATAAGGCGGCGGAGATGCAAATCCTGCTGCGGCTCTGTCAGGATTCTGCGGAGCACTGGATCGGCGAGAAACGCGCCCACCTTATTCTGGATTGGCGCGATTCCATCGGCCCGGTAGCGAAAGGAATATTTCGGGAATTCCTTGAGCCAGAAGGTGCGCACCGGCTCATTGGTAATGGTAGCCGCTATCTGCTTTCGGTATCGGTCATCAGAGATAAGCCGAAGAATGTCGGAAAATACCGATCCTTCTGATTCCAGCAGCGCATAGAGCGCATTGCGCAGGATGTGCTCCATGCGCGGACCCCATGCGTCGCTCCAGTGCTTCTTGAGCGCTTCAAGCATTCCGGACGCCGCAAGTGGTATCTTGTCCTTACGCACATGACGGAGTGGGTTGTATCCATAGGGCGAGGATGGATCAGGCACGTTCCAGTAAATAACATCTACCCTCTCCGAGCGCTTAGCCTCGGCCGCTATCCGCTCAGACAGGTCTCCATGGGGATCAACGAGGCAAAATCCTTGATGTGCAAACACATCTTGCAGAACGAGCGCATGGAGAAGTGTTGATTTTCCGGTGCCGGTCTTGCCGACTACGTAAAGATGTGAGAGTCGATCAGGCTGTTTGATGCCGAACGTCTGCGTCGTGCGTCCATTCGTTCGAGCAAAATATGAGATGGATGGGCTCTGATCCATTCATCAAAGATAGCGGCGAAAGATATTTCGTCATGGCGCGAAAATGTGCCGAGGAAATGCCTTCATGCCCGTCTGCTGCGTAGGACGCACCTAGAGTTTTACGGTGATTTATCAAGCCAAACTGTTGCCGTGCAATCCCGCTGCGACCTGTCGGAGTAGAAGGTGTATTTGGTGGTTAGACGCAATGTTCCTTCCTGCTTTACGCCCTCCCATTCGCGCCGGGCAAAATCGATGCTCATAAGGATTTTGCCGTCGCGTAACGACACCGGCGTATTCCAGGTGCCAAATGGATTTGTGAACTGACCACGCATCGGCGCGCCATCCTCGATCTTTAGCGCCACTGTCTGCGCCGCACCCCTGTTGCAGTTGCTCGAATAGTCTCCTTCAAAATATCCCACCAAGTCGGCTTTTGTGATCGCCTGAGCGGCCGCCGGCGTGCTGGAGAAAGATGATGCGCCACCAACTATGAATGCAGCCAATGCGATAGAGCGGAGTGCCACCGAATGCATGCCTCTGCGAACGCCACCTAGGCGCCACAGGACAATGAGTGCGGGAAGGAACAGAAAAGCCGTCCCGGGCTCGGGGACAGCCGCGCTCCCACTGAACGCAATGTTTCTTAATCCCAGCTCCATGCCGGGGTCGCCGTCCAGCCAGTACGTCAGCTTGTGGATGCCGCCTGCGAACTGATCGATCGGCAGGAGCCCGGAGTTTTGGTACGTGTCAGGTTGAAATACTGAGCTTGCGAGGAACGAGAACACCGGCGTGTCGTCGAGGAGCACGGTGAGGAATTCATCGCCGAGCGCATGCTCGAACAGAAAATCGAAACTGAGATAGTCTGCGTCGTCTGGGATGAAGAGAGAGGTGGCGATCGCGGCTGGTGATGAAGGAAAAAGACGTGCTTCATTCGCCAGAAGTGTCACATTCCCGACGGGAATCCATGCAGCATTCAACTCTGGCTGCAGAACGGCGACCAACGGTGTTTCCTCGGCTCCTGGATCCCATGGCGAATTGGGGCGAGCCGCTCCTCCCCCTCCTGCCAAATCGTAGAAAAAGCCGTCTTGGATAGAGGGATTTGCAATTGTTTCCCCGTAGTATTCGCGCACGCCGGAGTGGCTACGATCCAGTGGCCGGTTATATGCGCAGTCTGTGTTGCCGCATATATCGGCACCTACTGCCAGGGACGATGTTCCATAATAATTGTCTACGTAATTGACCGCATTTTCCGGGAGCACGCGGCGAAAGTAGTCCTTGGGATAGTCAATGAGGGGGAGCTTGAGCGGAGCATCAAGAATTGTAAATTGGCCAATGTTCCAGTTGTAGGGGCCATCGGTCAATGCGTCTACAGCAGCCGCATTAACGATGGTACCGAGGCTATGACCGATGAAATGAATTTCGTTTTTATAGTCCGCGCCGAGTTCTTGTACGAGCCGTTGCGCAAGAGCACTTCCATTGCTCGAAACAGAGGCCTTCGCTTGAAGGAATCCCACGACGTCCGTGAAGCTAATTCCCTTATACGCATCACCCCACTCGATGGCACCGATATTATACGTTTCGCCGTAGGTGTCGCGATCGGGAGGGTTAGTGCCGGCTAAAGGTCTTTTACTAATGTCATTGATCATATCTCTCCACCATACGTCGTCTGGCGTCACGAGGCCGGGCTGCCAGCCATGAGTGACTACAATGGTTGGCTTGTTCTTGTCGAAAAGCCCGCTCACAACTGGACGCGTTGGTGGTAGCGGCGTGACGTATGGCGCAAAGGTGACGGAGCGCCGCTCAAGATTACCGAAGCCATCAAGATCAAGCGCCTCGATCGCAATGGCATAGCTGTTGCTCTGCGAAAGAATCCCGGCTGGAACAGCGAACGTCGGACCGGGCTGACGTAGCGAGTTATACAGTCGGTTATCCGCCGAGTCCCAGATCCTCAGCTGATATTGGTCGGCACCCGCCACTGCGTCCGCAGTCACATGCGGAGCCAGTCTGTTGCTGCCGGAGAAATGCAGATTAGACGGAGTGCTGAGTTGCTCCGCGGCGTTCAGAAACTGCGTCTGCCTGCTGACCACTGCTCCCTGAGCGTTCAATGCTTCGATGATGTATCGTCCTGTGCGGTCGATGGCAGGCACCGAGGAGTACAGCCGAGATCGGATGTATGGGGCGAACGTTGGAGTCGAAAAATTCCCCTTTGCAGCGTAGCCTAAGTTGTACTGATGACCAGAAGTAGCGTGCGTGGCGCGAACACTCACAATGTTGTCCGGCACTCCCAAAACGTCGTCTACCCGTGCCTCGACGTGAAGACGCGCGCCTTGCGATCCAAACGTGATGTCGTTGAAACGATTATCAAGGAAGAGAGATGTGCCCGTGATCGCGGTGGCATTGCTCTGGTTTGTGAGCGTGAGCCCCGCGGCCAGGATAGCGCCTACGATGAGGCCGGACGCGTTTCTCATGGAAAACCCCCATTCCAAAAGACAATCCCAGCAGGTCGATCTGTTGACGAGCCGCATAGCAAAGGACCTGCGGCGCATACGCATCTCGCCCGGGCCGCTTCCTATGTCCGAAGGAGCAGCTTGAATTGAACAGAATGGGGTAAAGTGTTCACGGTACGGTCTCCATTGCGAACCGCCGCGAGCGCCTACTCAGCAACTAAAGATCTTACTGCGTCCCTTGTTCTGACCAGTCGAGGCTGTGATTACAAATTTCTAACACCTCTCCCGTTCCGGCTGATCCATGAGGGCGTTTGCGACCCCTATCGGAACTCAACCACTCCCCAACATCACCGCTCCGCCTCCGAGCCGACCGCAACCCAGCGAACAAAACCGGGCGTCATGTAGACCAGTGCGCCCCGAGGGGCGCCTGTCGGCCGCAGATAGTCTTCGAGCTTACCCGCATGCAGACGAATGTCCGCGTCGGACGGATCCACATCGCTCTTCCAGTCGACGATCACCTCGGCTCGATATCCGGCGTACGCGAGGGCATCGATGCGCGCGGCGAGTGCGCTTAGGTTTGAGCGCCACTTAAGCAGCGCATAGACCGGCCACTCCGTGGTCAGTCGCCCGCGAAGCGTCGCGATGTCCGGCAGCTGCAACGTGCGCCAGGCGGTAGCGGCCATCTCGTCGGCGTTGGGGAGCACATCGCCCTCGTCGGGATCGAGGACCAGTTCAGCGAGCAACTCGTGGCGCGGTTAGCAAAGCGTTTCACCTCCTCGACGAGCTCGCCGGTCAGCACCTTTCCATCAACTGGTGCAGGAGAAGACGGCGCACACGAGCCGCGCCGACGGGCAGGTCGACCTCGGGCGCATCACGATTGACCAGCCTTACGGCGAAGCTAGAGAGCCGGGTCCGGCGATAGCCTGGTGCGTTCAGTCATCGACGGCTCCGAAACGGGATTGAGCACAATCGCGATGTCGGACAGAGGCACGACGTAGCTCTCCCCCGGAAACGAGGCTGTGATCGCGGCGACTTGCGCTCTAAGCGCATCAGCAATCTCGCTAAGAGACGCGGCCGGTTTTTCATACCGCGTTTTCATTAGATGATTCCAGTCGGCCCATATGGTTCTGTCACCCTTAACCGCATAGCCGGAAAAGAACGCATTGTAACGAGCAATCACGAAAATATGTAGGCGCAGCCCTGGCCTTACGGAGAGTCCCGCGCGTCCAATCAGTTCGTTCATGCCGTGTTTGTCGATCCAATCGCTAACGGTCATTACCCAGACATTCGCTTCCGAAACGAAGTTCTTCCCGGCGCTTCGGCGACGGCGGTTGTCGACCCCGACGGGATGCTGCCACTTGAGCTGAAATATGGCTAGTTCATTGAAACGGGTGTCGTAAGCCAAGAAGTCTATGTCCGTAACGGTCTTGGACCCGTCACGTAGTTTCAGGGTTTCCTTCGTCTGCCAGCGTCCCAACGGAAAAAGCAACTTAAGGTCCTTGAACCAACGTCGTTCCCGGTTGTTTGCCGCAGACGACCACTCTTTCGGATACTTCGCTTGCAAATCGGTCAGCAAAAAGAGGAATGGGTTTATCTCCAAGCCGTATAGCGGGAGGATGCAATTGTCATACGAGCCACGTACAATTGGAGCCCATGCTGTATCAGCCGATGACGTGTGAATGTCTCTATTACTCGGCTCAAGCATGAGTGAACTGAGCAGCTTTTGTATTTGCAGCGTATCCGCGTCCAAGTGTGCAGCGAGCCGCGTCACAAATTCGTAGTAAGGCGAGAAGGTGGTGAGAAGGTTACGGATATCGAGTTGCGTGTATCGCCGTTTGAGCATTAAGGCGAAGCAAAGATGCTTCTGCGCGCGTCCTGCCAGCGCCGCCAGCACTCCAAGATAGTCCCTGAACTCGGCGCCTCCTATGCGATCCTCCGGCCCAAGTAAATCCTGGCCCCACATTCGCCGGAGGTAAACCTGTCCCCACTCCAGAAAGTAGTCGTCGATCTCCTTGGTGCTCGAATACTTGATGCCCCAGTCACCGAGAACGTCTACGTAACGGACCAGATCCGGCAAAATTTCCATATGTCGGCGTTCTAGATCTCGTTCCCACTCCCTGTCAAATTCCGACATCAGTTCGCTGAGCCATTGGCGATGCGCGCTGGAAACGACTTCGTGGAACAGCGATGGGTGAGCGCTCTTGAGAACCACGATTTTTTGTATGCCGGACGGCAGAACGCGATTCGGTGTATCCAGACGCGCATGCACGAGGCCCTCGGTCAGCCACCCTTGAAGGAGCTCGGCCCGCTGAAGGGCGCCGCAATGAAATAAGAACTCATCGGCTGGAGACTGAGTGATCTTTTTGCTGGGAAACAGCTCGAATGGTCCGAAACCCAGGCTGTCCGGCAACATTTTCGACAAAGCGTGGTTCACGCCCCAGGAGAGCAGCGAATAGTACGGAGAGGGCAAGCGTTTGGGCGCATTTGGCGGATAGAACAAATCCTGGCAGAAGACATTGTCGATAGCCCGAAGCGTCTCGAACAGGAGTGGCTCGACAGGCGTGCGCCACTGATCTACGAAGAGACGCTGTTGCTCGATCCGATCCCGCAGAAGCTCGTGAGCTTCAGCGCTCATGTGAGGGATGTCCAGCCGAGCTCGCGTTCGATGCGCCGCCGGTAAGCGGTCATGATCTGACGGGGCGCCCGGCGAATATACTCCTCGGCAAGCCGGCGCCGCTCCCCTTCAAGCCCGGACAGATAGGCGACCACTTGATCGCTTGTCGGCGTGATCTGCTCGTCTGAGAACTTTGAGGGAAGCGCGGTCCAAACCACGCCGTCGACCTTGGCCGCCACGGCCCAATCCGCGATCACATGAGCTGTGGCATCTGTGGTTGATTTGGTCGTGCTCCACGAACCGATCGATGACGCTGCCTGCGACTTCGGCACCCCTTCGCGGGTCCGGAGCATTTCGCGTGCCTCGCTCAGAGATTTAGTATTGAGTTCGCTCCAAAGGACGATGAGTGGCTTGGAGCCCTCGGTGATGACCAGCGTTACGCGCCCGTCCTTCGACTGGCGCGAGAACTCGACTGGTAGCGTCGGACCGTCCCGCCGCCATTCGCCTACAATCAGCAAATTAGCGGGGTTCCAAACCAAAGACCCCCATCCAGACATGCGATCTTCATCGGCTACAGATCTCAAACGTCGCTTCGGTGAGACAAGCGCGCCGCGATTTTCCCGCTTTTCTGGGACGTATGGACCGGCTCACGAACCGCGTTTTCCAGGTGTAATGTTTCGCTAGAACCCGCACAAACAATGCTCGCCAGCTCCCGTTAACCCTTATTTCTTGGCTCATTTAATGAGCTACTCATTCGTCATCCGTATCGGCGTTGGGCGACAGGAGATTGATCTCTGCGTTAAGCTCACGCAGCCGCGCACGCAGAGTGGCACGGTCGACCGAAACGCCCTCGGCCAGACTCCCCGGCGTCCCAGACAGCGCCGCGACCAACTGGTCGCGCTCGTCCTCAAGTTGGCGAAGCCGCATCTCGGCGACCTTTGCCTCTGCCGCATCACTCTGTCTGCGTCGAGCTGCCTCATCCGCGAGCAAACTCTCTTCCACTTTTTCGACGCTCGCCTTGATTTCTGGAAAGCGGTGAGCGGCGAATCGAAGGAACTGGCTGAACTCGTAGATATGGAAATCCTGACCTGCTTCCGCCCGAAACTCCTCAATCAATTCCGGGCGCGGGCCCATCTTACGGCCGCGGTGGATCCACCACCAATCTTCCTTGGCGTCGTCGGAAATGAAAATCACCGGACGCTTGTCGGCCGTGGCTTTGGCTATCATCTCTTTCCATATAATGAGATCACCGAATTTGTCGAACTCTCCGGCGTCCTTTTTATTGTCCTTGTAGCCCGGCGGAACTTTTTTCGCATAGCGATCCTCGCCCTCCCTCTTCAGTGTAGCGAGCTTGGCTGGCGACCACTTCTCTCCGACACGATGTTCGAGAATCTTAGTGAGCCTGTCGACAACGCCCTCGATCTCGGTCGACGGATGTGCTGCACGCGCCGCTTGCATTCGTGCCTTGAAGTCCGTCAGAAACATGTCGAGCGCAGACAGCTCCCTCGGCACGTTGATGGTTGGATGTGCCCGGACTTGGCGAAGGCGATCGCGGGCCTTCTCTAAGATCGCTTCTTGGTCCTTTATCAGCGAGTCGTACGCATCCAGCGCGCCAAGCTCCACGTCCAGTCTGTTGCAATGGAATTCCAAGCCGACCTGATAAGGGACCCAAAGCGCCTCGCCGAGAACTTCGAATAGCCGAAGTAGCTCGTCACGCACCTCTGCCGAATGACGTAAGGAATGAAGCAGCACATTCGCGTCGGGAATGAATATGGCATTGTCCCAAAGCTTGGCTATCTCATCGGGTTTCTTTGGATACCATCCTGAAAACTTCTCACGCATGGGCGTTAGTCCAACCATGCAAGTTTTTCGATTCCGAGACGGGTGGAGGCATCCCTGACGAGATTTCGCGTGCCTTCGTTCGATGTCTTGCCAGTCTCCAGCAAAACCGCCCCAAACGGTCTACCCTCGTGCCTAGAACGACCGCGCTCGAACACCGCCATTAGAATGAGTTTCCAATCGCGACTCTTGCCCCAACAGATAACCTTGCCGTCGTCCAAACGGCATCCATGAGGCTTGATGAAGGTCTCGACGGCCGCAGTTGGGGGCGCGGTCTCGAGCGCATGCCATATCTCCGCCTCACTTGCAAGCAGTCGAGCCCGTTCATAGGGCTTGATCAGCGAATCTTTGATGTAAACCCGCACCTTCCGTGGGTCCATGAAGTGCGCGAGCTGGCCTCCTATCGCGGGGTCCTTCGTCCACCTCTCGTAATACTGAGACCGCTCGGAATCGTTCAGCGACGCCCACCCCAAATCGTCAGCAGCGCCCCAGAGCTTCTCGCGAAGGCCGTCGCGTATCTCCTCGGGTATCATCATTGGACTGTCCCTCGACCGTGGGGCTTCGGGAAGTCGAATGCCGGCAGCTCCAGCGTAGGATCTCCTTCGCGCATGAAGAGATCAGCCTGGTCTCGCATCCAGTCTAGCATGAAGCTTCCGGCACCCTCGTCTCGGAATTGCACCATGCCGGGGAGCCGGAGGCGTTCGAGATCGCCGTGCGAGGCCTTCTCGAGCTCCACAACCTCCGCGATGCGACGCAGGTCGCTGACGAAGTCGAGGACAACGACCTTTGTCTTCTTTGGACTGATGCGAAGCCCGCGCCCAAGTTGCTGCACGAAGATCCGTCGACTGTGGGTCACGCGCATGAAAACGATCATGTCGACGTCGGGCACATCTACGCCCTCATTGAAAAGGTCGCGCGTGGTAACGATGTCCAAGGCACCCTTCCGGAAGGCCGCCATCGTTCGATCGCGTTCCCGCGCCGTCATCTCACCCGTGATTGGCTCAGCGCGAAACCCGAACAGCCTCAGAGTGGCCGCAAAGCTACTGGCATGTTGGACAGAAGCGCAAAACACGATGGCTGATCGTCGACGCTCCTTGTCGAAAGTGTCGCGTATTGCCCGACCGGCCTCCTCATCTCTGGTAGGTAATAACAGAAGGCAATTCAGCTGACTGAGGGAATAGCGGTTTTGAGATTGTGTGCGAACCAGCTCCCAGTCAATGTTGTCAGCAAGAAGGCGGTAATCGGCCTGGCATAGAAATCCACGTTTAAGCCCCTCCGCGATCCCGATCTTGACGACGGGAGGACCGAGCAGCTCGTCGATGTCGTAACCGTCGCCTCGCCATGGCGTGGCTGTGACACCTCCTATCATCGCCTCCGAAAGATGATCCGTGACGCGACGGAAAGTCTCGGAACCTACATGGTGAGCCTCATCGATAAGTACGAGACCAAACGCGGGCAGTTCATCAAGGCGCGAGACCGCGCTTTGAATGGTTGCGAAAGTGATGCCATCCCAATCACTTGGGCTCTCACCTCCAATCAGGCGATGGGTCGCAATCCATTTTGGAAGCTGATCCCAGAATGATCGCTGAAGTTGATCGACGAGTTCGCGCGTGCCCGCCAAGACTAGCGCCTGCCCCCCGGGGACGGCGTTGTCGCGAAAAAGCTGAGCCACACTCTCAGCGAGCACGACGGTTTTTCCGAGGCCTGTGGCCAGGACGACTTGCCCACGTCCAGTCTCACGAAGCGATGTCACAAACTTCTCGACCGCTTCGTCCTGATAGTCCCGCAGTTCCCGCCAATGAACTGAATATTCCGGGCTCTTGCGCGCGAGCTCAAGAAGCATCGCCGGCTCAAGAACGCCGATTTCGATTCCGAGTGCCTTCCAGCGTTTGATGGCCTCGTAGGTCGCGGGCCCAGCCCTCCTGCTAGAAGCAACGTATATGCGATCAGCCTTATAGAAGCGCGCCGCCTCGCCTACCTCGTTCACCGCGCTCGCTGAAGGATAACCACCCGTCGTGAATTTACACTGGATCACCCAAAGCTCGGCGTTCTTCACACCAAGCACATCCGCGCCATGGTCGCCGCTTCCAGCGACAAGTCTCACATCCTCGAACCCATTGCAGATCAGCAGCCGCGCGACGTCGCGTTCAAATGCCTGCCAGGACCCCTCCAACAGTCGCGTCGCGTCGAGGAATGGTTCCCGCATTAGTTCGACACATCAAATTTGAGCAATCGGACTGAGCAGGTCGCACGAATAACGGCGTCGCGATTCGCGCGCTCGATGTCGGCCGGCGACTGGTTCGCGAGCCAAACTGCATCACCTAGATATGCGTCGTATCGCGCCCGCACCGAGCGGCGCGCCTGCTCCGTGACTGCGACGCTTCCAAAATCCACGCTGGTGTAGGGATCGTTCCAGAACTTGCCGTCCAAAAAGATTTCGGGATGTCGATTGAACAGGGTCCTCAACGATTCGGGATCGGCATAGTCCCAGAAGCGTCCATCGGCGATCAGGGCCTTATGATCAGGTACGCCGCGATTGGCCATTCGCCGGGCCACTGCCTCCTTCTCGCTGTCCTCAAGCTCATTGAACATCACCATTCCCTCGCCGGCACCGGTCAGTGATGGAACGGCCCGCGCCATGTCCCCGAGAACTGAAGAAGCCAAGGTGATGATCTCCTGCGGATCGAGCCTGGTATCGACGCAGTACTGCTTTCGGAAGTCGGCCAACACGCCTGCGACGGACGGGTCTTGCGCTTGTCCCTTCAGGAACTCGACCGTGCGATACGTCAGCTCTGTTAGTAAGCCATCAAGCGGAGTCATGGTGCTGGAACGGAAGACGTCGTGGGACACATCGACGAGGAAGCCGTAGGTCCGCGTCGCCACGTCGTCGAGCTTCAAAATCCACGGCAGTCCAGTGGGAAGATCCGGATCGTTGCTCGCGACGCCATACGCCTGGATCTCGTACTCCACCCGAAAGGTCGGATGGATGTACTTGCGCGACAACTCATGAATCGGCCGGCGCGCTGGCGGCGGCGGTGGCTCGGGTTGCGGCTGAGGTTGTGCTGGGGTAGGGGCTGTGGGCTCACCCGGAGTTGGCGAAGGTGGCTCATCCACGAACCCGGGCGGAAGCGGGGTGTCGCCACCATCCCCGGGCGTCTCCCCGAGCACTTCCTTGTCATGCTCGAGGACGAGCTGCCACCAACGCTCGTCCGTCAAGTAGTCGGGATCGCCCTCATCAAAAAGCTCAGCCATCTGCTGCGCGCGATCGTTGTTCTTGACCACGAGAACGCGCGACCACAAGCCGTTCTTGCCCTGGGGACTAGAGCGCCTGAAAGCCTGATAAAGCCTATAAAGGGGGCTATCATTGCCCTGATAGCCGCGCTGCTTCGCGACGATCGGCCGAAGCGGGCCCTCGCCTCGGACTACTCGCACCATCTCGCTCCAAGCGGGATCGTCACGCTCAAAGCGATCCTTCGTGTAACTCACGCGGCAATGATCGATATGGATCTCGCCGATGAAGCGGCCGCGACCGCGCGGGTCATCGGTGGGATATTCAACCTCGGAGGTATCGCCATCGCTCCATTCAAACATGTCCTTGTTCGCGATCTCGATCTTTCGACCGTTACGAATGAAGTCGAGACCGTATTCCGTGTTGTGCAGATATCGCTGAAGCCCGATCCAGCCATGAATGCGGCGTTTAACCTCGATGACGTGGCAACTCGGACTGCCGGTCGGACAGGTTTCCTCGGCAGCCGCGAGAGTTCGCATGCAATGGGTGCAGTAGCGGCGCGGAGCCAGCTTTACGTCGATGTGTTCAACGGCCCGCGCGACGGTTCCGTCGGGAAATGAAACACTCCGCTCCCCGTTCCAGACGCAATGCCGGCGCGGCGAGAGTCGGGTGCCTCCAATCATCAGTCGAATTGTTCCGGCCTCGGACTGCCCAAGTAAGGAGGAATAGGCGCGCGCCAGATGTTTGCGCATCGTCTTCTGATTGGGACCCCGCGCCAAGTACGCGCGCTGATCCGGCTTGAGGCGGCTGATGACAATCATTGTGCCGTGCGCGTTGTGATCCGGTTTCGCGCGCGTCTGACGTGGGACTTTAAAGCTCCGCGTAGCCCGAAGCTCCTCCAGGTCGATGCGAACCCCAACTTCCTCCGGGTCACCCGCGCGGCTCGTCCATACCTCGGTCACCAGGCCCAACCGCGCCGTCGCGATGTTGAAGCCCATACCGAAAAGGCCCAAGTTGGATAGTGGATCATTACCCGACCAACCCGCGCGCACAGCGTTTTCCAATGACTCGAATGACATGCCCGGGCCGTTATCCTTGACGACAACCCGAGCATTTTCGTTGTCGGCCATAGGCAGCGTGACGCCAATTTCCGGCGCGTCGATGGGTGCGCCGGACCGCGCTGCGTGGACGAAGCCGTCGATTGAATTGTCGATCAGCTCGGCCAGGCAGCGCCACTGCGGGAGCTTGATCTCGCCCAGCATTTGCAGGACGCGTGGATCAGGTGTGAGATCGAATTCTTTAGTCATTTCCTGCCCAGCCCCCTGCTTGTTGAGCCATGTTGCTTGTTGACGTCAGTCCTGAATCTTGATTTCGGCGACGAGCTTCCGCAGGTGCTCGGGTTTGGTTTCACATTCCCAGACCTCAATAATTCGCCAACCTTGATTTTCCAAGGCCGCTTTAACGCGTTCGTCGCGTTCGCGATTGCCTCTGAGCTTAGGTCTCCAAAAGTCCAGCCTCGACTTTGGCATCCGGGCAAGTCGGCAATTTGGACTTGGATGTTGATGCCAAAAACAGCCATGAACGAAAACCACGATCCGGCGACCTCGGAAGATAATATCCGGTTTGCCGGGAAGTCCCTTTGCCTGGACACGGTACCGCAAACCCGCCGCATGAAGCGCCCGTCTGACACGTAGCTCTGGCTTCGTGTCTTTGCCGCGAACAAGCGCCATCTGGGCACTTCGCTCTGGATCAATTTTATTCGTCGTCGACACCGCCAGCCTCGTCAAGTTCTGGGCCAGCGGCGTTTGCTCCGACCGGAGGGATTTCTTCATCGGAACGCTGAATATCATCTTGGCGGAAACCCTCGAGCATCTCCTCAAGGAGCGCCGCGTGATCGCGACGAGCGGGCACCCGCTCAAGCGTCGCGTTGATGCGTTGAGTAATCTCATCCGGGGTGAGCGAATCCAGCAGGCGGGTGTCCAGAGCCCACAGTCGCCCCGGATGGACAACGTCCCATGGCGATCGCTTGTTGGCGCGGGTTGTGGCCGCATCGCCGTGCTTGCTCATTCCCCAACAAGCCTTGGTCTCCGAGTTCCAGAGAGGCCAAAATGTCCGGATGAGATGCTTCTCTGCGGCGAGCTGGGCGTTCGTGGCGCACACCAGCCGCCGGCAGGAGAAGTGAACGAGCCGAATGCTCGATAAATGTGGTGGTATCCGATCAGCAAATGCCTCTGCGGTGCTGATAGTGCCCGCGTGCTCCAGGAGTCGCGCTGTAAGTCTCGGTCCTTGCTCGCGCGTCGTGCTCGCGTCATCGTTCGCTGGGTCGGCTTTTCCGACGTAAATCGGCGTCTCGGATCCCGTGATATTCGCATACAGCGGATGATCGCCCCGATAGTAGATGGCATAAACGCCGGACCCGTACGCGGGTCGCACTTCGGTTAACTGGACCAGTGGCTGAGCCAACAGCGCGATGGACACCATACGCCCGATCGCCTTCGGATCAGCGGGATCGAAGGTTGATCGGGGCATTCGTATGGGATCCGTGGCCGATCGAGCGGTCTCAACCGCGTCTGCATGGGCCGCCAGGCCCTCACGAATACGGCGCACAACCGTGGGCGAGGGATTATTGCCCACTGTGGCTAGAACAGCGTCAAGCGCCTTTTCTAAGGCCTGTAAGGCTACTCTATCCGGTGCGCGAGCCATCTATCACAACCCCCTTCGGGTGCCGATAAGGTCTCTCGCCCGCGAATCGCCCTCCGGCTCCTATGGAAATCCCAATTCTAGGCGACTCAGCGCCCGTCAGCCAGCGCTTCGGCACTAGCGCAGTTTTGTATCTGCTTTCTCAGCCATTGCCCAGCGGCGGCGGCCAATGGCGCGGGGACCGCATTTCCTAGCTGCCGCATGCTCTCCGTCCAAGATCGAGGAAATTCATAGTCATCCGGCAGACCGACAAGCCGCGCCGCCTCCCGTGTCGTGAAGTAGCGGACGGTGCCATCGTCGCGGACCATCATGTTCTCGCCTCCAGGCACCCCATGATCCCCGGCCTTTAGGGCTTTCGCGGGGAGGTCCAATGGACTCCCGGTATGACCAGGATAGACGCGCGCCCCGGGTTGTAGAACGTGGTTCCAGCATCCATTGGGCTCGCCTAGGCCACGCAACGCGTCTCGGACCGTTACCCACGGCGCTCCGCCGGGCTTCTCGCCCTTGCGCAACAACGGCTCTAGTCGAATCTGATCCTGCGTCAGAAGCGCTTTTCTGCGACGCTTAAGGCCGTGCCGGCGCCAATACTCGCCCGTGACATACTGATCCCAGAGCAGCCGATCGCGGGAATGCGTCGGCGTCATCGGCTCAGGAACAATACCCATGTCACGCCGTATTCCAAAGATCAGCACGCGATGCCTGATCTGCGCTGCTCCGAAATCGGCCGCGTTCACCACCTGCCAAACAACCTCGTAATCCCGCGCAGATCGACATGCCAACAGGCGCGCACGGTGCGCATCATGCGTCTCGTTTGGACGACGAATTAATGTCGGACGCTCAAGATGGGCGACAATCCATCCCAAGTAGGACTGGAAACGTGGCCCCGCCAGATTCCTCACATTTTCAAAAAGAAAGAGACGCGGCCTCGCCTCGCGAATAGCACGGATCGCTTCCGGCCACATGTCGCGATGGTCCTCTTGCCCCCGCTTTTTGCCCCCAATCCCAAATGGCTGGCACGGCGGCCCTCCCGACACTAAGTCGAGAACGCTTAGTGCCTTCCAATCAATTTCGCGAACATCCTGGAGATTTATTGGCCAATCGCGGACGTACTCGACGCCCTTGGCCTTGTTGTGGAGCACGGTTGCCACAGCGTTATGATCCAACTCAGCCATGTAATGATGCTTGAAGCCAGCATGGGACATGCCCATCGCTAGCCCCCCACAACCTGCGAAGAGTTCAGCGCTCAACATCCTCGCCCCCTTCCATATCCAGCGGCAACATCGGTCCACCGGCGGCTTCTTCTAAAAGCTTCTCGACAGCTCGCCGAACTAGCCACGCAACCTTCACGCCCTGCTTCTTGGCCAGGCGATCAAGCTCCGCCTTTTGCTTCCGTGATAAGGTCGTCGTGACCCTCTCGGCATCCCGGCCGTCCTTACCCAAAGTTCGCCTCCGCGGCAATCCGCGGCGTTCCGCGGCAGTAGAATTTTGCCGGCAGACGGTAAATTTTTCAACCTAGATTGTGTGCTACTGCTGAGAACAAATCAAGAACATAGAGTTTTTTGGGAGCCTGCAATTTCAGCACCGGCCGAGCCCGACACCCAATGGTCGATTGCTGCCCTCGGTAAAACCGGGGCGGTCGAAGTTGACCTATAGGCAGAGGCGCGCTGTCTTTACGCCCTCTGCAGCGCCGAGCGGGTCGCGTAGCATGTCGGCTCGCAGACTGCAGCCGCTGCTTTCCCACCAACTCGCGCTTTTTGCAGAAGCTGGTGGCAGCCATATGGTGTTTAACTAAGGCGCGGGTCTTGAAAAGCTCGCGGACCCAGCGAGATTCGAACTCACGACCTCTGCCTTCGGAGGACAGCAGTTCAGAAAGTTTTCCAGAATCGAGCCGCGATCGATGATTCCTCATCGCCAACTGCATCGGCGTAAATTTCTGTGGTGCTAAGGCGGGCATGTCCAAGCCACTTTTTGACGAAGTTTATCGGTACGCCGGCTTGAAGCGCGGCGATAGCAAACGCATGCCGCAGTCCCTTCGGACTGGCTTGCGGCCCATCAATCTGAGCAATTGCCATGCATTCCTTTACGCGAGCCCAGGCAGTTGTTCGGCACCAGGGCCAGAGTTTCTGTCGCGCGAGTTCTGGATCGCGCTGAGCGGCGCGCACGTTATGAACGCTATCAAGCTCAGCAAGAACTGCCGAAGGGATTGGCACCGCCCGAAAGACGCCCCGTCGTCGCTTTTTCAAACTCTCGATGATTATTAGCCCGGCAGCAAAATCGATGCGCTCAGGCGTGAGACTAAGCGCCTCTGAAATGCGAGCCCCAGTGTATGAGAGCGTTCGGCAGAGGCTACGCACATCCGAGGGCAGCCCCTGAGCCGCTGCTAGAAACGCGGTTCTCTCTGCGACCGTGAGATACTTTCGATTGCCGTGACCATCATAGAGGAACGACACATCAGCGCCCTCTTCAGAAGCAGAAGAGTAACGCTTCGGAGTGCAATTTCGCTTGATCTCGTAATCAAAATACCCCATATTGTTCAATAGCTTAAGTATACTACATGCGCGGCCGGCTCCGGTTAGCCGGATTGAACATATACTCGGATGGACCATCGTCCTTTAGGTTCGCAATAGACAGCTCGGAGCGAAGCTCGGGTCCTGATATTCGAATAATTGAATCTGCCCGATCGATGTTAATTGCTGACCAAGGAAAACTGATAGGGCGAAAGGCCCGTAAAAGAATAAGCGAATCATCCGTAATTGGCGCACTTTCAGAATTTCTCCGAGCCGCTCTCTAACCGCTTGCGCCATCGCACAAGCGTCTTCGGCTCCACCAATCGACCGCGCCCCGTGGTTAGGTGGTGACATAAACACAAAAGCGTTCGGGGCCTTACCTGTCGCCTCAATATACTGCATAACGTCCTGCCGGCCGTCGCCACGAATGTTTAGTGCAAGCACGAGATCGGTACCCTGCGAAATACCTTCCACGATCTCCACTTGCAGATCATAGCCTGCCGTCGGAGTGGCATCAGACCTCCAATTCCCTTTGGCGGGTGGCTGCGGAATTTCAAATATCCAGCCACCGACCGTGGGAAAGGTGACACCAATTGCAATACCGGAGGACAACGCACATTTGCCGCGCAACCGGATGGTGCGCACTGCCCCAACAGTCATGATCTGTTTTCGAAGAGTGTCAAGTTGGGGAACAAGGTCGTTATTCCAGGCATCCGACGCCGGTACGCGCCGTGCAGTGCGGTCGAAACTTGCGGTCCAGTCCAGTTCATAGTCTGCAGGCGGCTCGAATGTTTCCTTGGTCCAGTTGTGAATCCAAACCGTGATGCTCGCTTCCTTTGGCAAATCGTCCAAGACGGAAGATCGCAGAACAGCCTCAATGGCTGCTTTGTCCATCACGACGCCCTTGTTTGCACCTACTATCCTGACAAGTTCCGCATAGGCCGGCTGAACCATTGCCCTAATCTTGCTGGCGAACTCGGGATGACTTAGCAGGCGCGCGACGAACAGTTCGAGCGCGCGCTCATCGTGCGAAAGGTCACCGTGACCAACCTCAATGAAAACCTTCTCGTGGATGAATTGAATCTGTTCGTCGCTCAGGCCATGCCTGCGCATACGCTCGTCGACGTCATCTTTCGTGGAGGCAAGGGCCGAGGCCGCGTCATCGTAAAACGGCTTTGCGCCACGTAACCTCGCCAAGCCCGTTTCTACCGGCCGTAGTTGAGCAGAAAGGGACGGACATGCGAGAGTGAACTGCTGGTACACGCCCGGCATGCCCGTATCAAAACGGCGGAAGGCTTCGATTACTTCCTTGAACTCGCTCGATGGTACCTCATGGTCCTTCGTTTGAATGTGCTTACGCGTTGATCTCCCGTCTTGAAGATAGCGGATGTCGATATCACCCGTGCCTTCAGAAAATATTTGGTGAAATGCTCCATCTTGGAGCCAGAGCGGAAGATGGCAAACCGCGTACCTGGTCTGAAAATCGAAGCCCTTGCCGCCAACAATGCCTCCCATGGCCGTGGGAGAAACCAGTGAGCTAGTTGCTGCCGTCGGGGAAGGCGGCTCGGTCATGCTCAGCCTTCCTATTGGCCAAAGGATGAACCAAAGAGCTTGCGCCAAAGTTTTCGGCTCTCGGTTTCATCGTTCGCGTCGAACGCCTTGCGGGCCGTCTCTGCCGCCAGCTTTACTTGATCCAGGAACGCGTCAAAATCGTCACCGGTCCAGCGCTTAGCCACATTGACCGAGAAATATCCCGGGTCGGTGATCTGAGGCACAGTGCCAGTCCCACGGTAGATTCCGTAGCTCGACTGAATGCCCTCCAAAACGTTCACTACTGCGCGAGCGTGTGACGCGGGCGAACCAATCGACTGATGAACCAACGTTTCCAAGATATACGATTTCGGCTTCGACTTTTCAGTCGGCAGCCGATCGCGCCACGCCTTCAACAATTTCACAGTTTGGACATAGTAACCGTCCGTCGCTTTGTTCTTGTTAGTCGCAGCGGCGATCTGACCCTTGGGGTGGGACGGCACCCATTGCTTCGCATCTCTGTCAGGAATCCACAGCGGGCCATCATCGTCTGATACCGGCGTTGAGGGTACAATGTCGAGCCACACGCCTTTGGCAGTACTGGCGCCGATGGAGCGCCCCTGCAACCGTGTCTCCTTATAGTATTTCGAGAGCACGCCCTGAAGCCAGCTGAGAACGACCTCGGGTTCTGTGATGGTGTGATCGATGTCGACAATGCAAATCACGTCGACATCGTTGATGTCATGTATAGCAGTGTGCCGAGCGTAAGAACCGGACAGGAACGTATCCTTGTGGGCTTCCGTGGTATCCTCGTCGGTCTTCAAGCGCTCCCGCACTTTCTCGTGCGCCTGCTTCGCCGCGGTGACAGCGTCGGCATCTGGTTCAACCGAGCTAACATAAGTGGCAAAATCTCCGGCGTGTTCCAACGCTTTAATCCTTGGCCGGAAGCGCCGGAAGCGTTGACGGATCGAGGCCGTAGGACGCCGCCAGGCTCGCAACGAAATCGCCGCAGACTGGGCATGCGTCATCACGATCGAAGTAGATGCCGTACCAACGATTAATCGTCATTTCATCGCTGCTTTCACTGAGCGGCGGCCAATAGGCATACGGTGTCCCTGGCTCCGGCCGATTGAGCCAAAGGTACCAAGGCGCATCAAAATCACGTCGCAGCGTATTCAAAGTCGATGATTTGTCCGCAAGCAGTTCAAGCAGAGCCAGCTTGGCAAGCATGTTGGCGATTGGCAGAACGTCGAGTGACAAACCGGGCTCCACGGCCACGGGTTGATCCGAATATGCGATTTCGCTGGCATCGATCTCTGATGATACCTCGACATCGGATGCCTCATCCGGCATCGCGGCAACGAAGCATTGGTGGCATGGTGATTGTCTTGGACGAACCCGGAGGATTTGGCCGCCATAGGCACGGCGGAACGCACCGCCATAGACTGCGGTGACATTTGCAACCACGCAGAGCTCATTGATCAAGAGCTTGCTTTGACGGTTGTCAGTGCCGCAAATTACGATATCAGAAGTGCGCACCAGTTCATGGATCAGATCCCTGTTGGCGAACCCGGCCTCAATCGGATGCACATCGACGCGCGCGCTTGGATTTTTCTCCAGGATCAAATCGCGGACTACATTCACTTTGGATCGGCCCACCTGGGAAATGCCTCCAGGGTGGCGCACCACGTTTCCGACGGACAGCCGATCCCGATCCACTAGGGAGAACCGTCCAACGCCGCACTTGGCGAGTTCTATGGCAACGTGGGCACCACCTGTACCAAGGCCGATGCAGAGCACGGTTTTATCCTGCAAAATCGTGGTCTCGAGAATGCCTGAGCGCCGCAAAGCCAACTGCGGTTCGACATCAGCGAAGACGATGTTTGAGGGTGGGAAACTCGGCTGGACCGATTGAATGATCCGGCCGCTGTACCGAGCACCTTCAGGGGATACGAACACGTCCGGCTTCGATGCGGACGCCTCAGTTGGTTCAAGAAGGATCGCGAATTCTTTTCTATTCTCGCCCTTATGTTGATCGAGCAGGAACGTCCCCAGGACCATTGTGGCACTCGCTTGGACGCACATCTCCGATTGGGTCAACGCGTCACCGTTATCCCAGGAGCTAAACGCGACGGGCAGATATCCCACCTTGGTCAGTTCTGGCCACTTCTCACGCAGCCACTCCGAGGAAACCGTAACGACACCAAACATATCCGCGTCATCTGCCGTTATGTTCAGGGCTTGTGGGGCCTGTGTCCCCTCGGCGACCGCAACGATCGTGCGCTTCGTCTTGTCGTAGACGAGTTTTGACCGCCCTGGCTTTCGCTGCGCGACGGCCTGCATCGCTTCGCGGATCATTTGGTGTTGAACAGGATCGTTGGTGCTCATGCGCTCTCTGCCATAGTGCGAACGAAATCTGCCAAGTCACGTCCCGTGGCGAGGTGCTGTTCATAGGCCTCGATCCAGATGAGTGCCTTCAAGAAGACCTTCTGTAGCACAATTCCCGAGTGCCACCGAGCGTCCCGCCAGTGGCAAATTTGAACCCAGCCCTTGTCATGCGGTGTCAACGTGTGCATCGCGTGGGACACACCTAGTCGCCAAATTGCCGTGCCGTCCGCCCTGAGCAGCGGGTTCGGATCCATAACATAAAGCGGCGGGCGCTGCGCCGGGAAGCCCGAAGGAAGAGGGCTGTAAAGGTGGTAGCGCTTGCCTGAACTAGATGTGGCAATGCCAGAGGCATAATAGCTATCGTAGGTGCTCTCATGGTAGACGCTGAACTGCGAGAATCCTTCGCGTTGAAGGATTTGATGCTCGATTGCGAGCCTGTTTCGCTGATCGGCCGTCCACATCGCTCACGCCCCTTTGCACGTCTTTGCCGCACGAAACACCTCGACGATGCCGTCGACATCCGGAACCACGAGCCCGTCGCGCGTGCTGATTGGTTCCGCCGTACCGGCGCTGCGGTCGAGCCGATGAACCTCCAACACGCTCATCGGCCATTTCTCGTCGATTGCGAATGCGAGGTGATGCGGCTCATCCAGCTTGGCAACCAAGATGTGTCCAAATGCCGTCGTGTGCTGCTCGATAGGAGCGCCGCTGGCCTGCTTCAATGCGTTAGCCAAATGCCCCAGCGTCCTCTCACGAGTCGTCGCGTCGACGTCCGCTTCTCTTTCAAGGGTTGGCGGCTGGGGTTCGTCGCCAATGCGGATGCGTGCCAGGGGCACGTCCTGCCAGACGCTCAGGGATTGTTCGGGGAGTTCGCCGCGCGCGACCAGTGCTTGCCGCACAGGGCTGCACCCAGGAAGAACCCTCACGTTCAACATCGAGGGATCCTCTTCCCCCGAAAGGTCATAGAACCACGCATGGACGCGGGCCACCGGTTCGTCCTGTGAGCCTTCGGTCGTGATGATGACTTCGGCCATCCCCGGAAACTGGTTGCGTTTTCCGAGTTGACGGATGCGCCTGCGATCACCCGAGCTTGGCGCTGAAAGGCCAAGGCGATGATGCGAATGCCAATCCCCAAAGTATCGTAGCGCCCAGTCAGCAGCGAGCGGTTCGCTGAGCTGCCTCAGATAATCCACATCAAGCCGAAAGTGCGTGTTGTCCCGCTGTGCCTTCGGGCCAGCCTTTGTGGCTAGAAAAACCGTGGGATTCGTCTGCCAACGTCCAAACAGGTCCCCCCCTGTCTCAACGGTCCACGCCGATGCTTCGGCCGCGATTGCTCGCAGTTCAGATTCCCAAGTGATTAACGCTCCCAACCCCGGTAGGGGGCGAACGGGGCGGATCGGTATGGCCTCCGGCCGAGCTGTAGCGCTCAGGTTAGTTACGGGCCCCTTCGGCCGACGCCCCAAGAATTCGGCAAGGCGTTTGATGATCATGTTGCCTCATGCAATCAAACTAATGGGGTCCGAACATCGATCGATAGGCGGGATAGATCACGCCGGTTTGGCGCTACTGAAGCCCGATATGGCCGCGCTAGTCAGAAGCTTCTTTATCAAAGAGCGTGTCCGGGTGGTGGCCGGGACACCCTTTCCACTCTCGTAGCGCTCAAGAGTGTTTTCGTCCATTCCAAGTCGGCGGGCGGCTTCCTTCCTAGAAATTCCTAGCTTCCGATAGGCAGCACCGAGAAACTCCCCGAGGGTATGGGGTTCAGGATGGGGGTCATAGCCAAGGAAGCTGACTAGCCTCGGCCAATGACGTGCCTCTGGATGACGGCGATCCTTCTCCCATCCAATGAGCGTCTCAACGGATACGCCCAATTCGGGGGCTACAGAGCGTTGATACGCTCATGCCTCGATGCGACGCTTCCTAAGGTGCTCGCCTAAGGTTCGAGGATTTTCGAAGTCTACCTTAGATTTTTTCGTTGTAAGGCAAAGGGATACAAATGGCAAGAAGGCAACGCGTTCATGCAACTCCATATTCACGGAGAGCTGAAACGTTGCAGGTCAATAACCTTCCGGAGTCTAGACGCATGGGATTGCCGACCAGTATGACTGGCTGTCGCCGAGCGTACTCGCCGGGTTGGGCTGTCCGTGGCTACTCGGTGAGTCGCCGTATCTCCGCGACGAGCGGCTGCTCGTTTCCGTGGAAGCTCGCGACCATCGCTGCGAGAAAACGATCGGCTGTCAGCTTATCAAGATCGACCGGATGTCCGGCCTGATCGGCCAGAAGAGCGAGAAAAATCGTCTGCGTGCGGCCGTTCCCTTCCCGAAACGGGTGGATGGCGTTGAGCGTCGCGAGGAAATGGGCGGCCGCGGCGGCGAACTCGTCGCGCGATAGATCCCTGAGATAGCGCCGTCGCTTGAGGCTTCCAAGAGCGCGTTCATCTCCCGGGCGATGTTTTCCGGATAGCAGAAAGCGCTCCCGTCCTTGTTGATACGCACTGTCCGAAATTTTCCCGACCAGGCGAAAACATCCTGGAACAGGTGTCGGTGGATCGCCCGGTACTGGGTGACGCTCAGTCGCCCCGGGGGAAGGGGTTCGTCGGCGCGCTGCGCGGTGGCGATGGCCTCGAAGGCCTCGAGCGCGGCTTGGTCGCGAATGCCGGGAATATTTTTAAGGACGCTCGTGCCGGCATAGCAGTAGGGGTCTGCGATGGCGGTATACATCGCAGACGTCAGCGAACCTTCCCGTACTTGCTGACGATCGCTTTTCGACGCTGTTCGGGAGAAAGACCCTTCCGCTCGAACTCCCGGAAGTCCTTGGCCATAGCGTCTGTCAGCCGAATGCCTTCGACGGCGCTAATCTTGGCAAAGCCGCGCCGGCCGATCGTGTAACCCTTCGCCACCCCTTTGTCCGTCTTATCTGCGATCTTGCTCATGGGGTTATTTTACCACATGTCGAGGCACTTGTGGCGACTGCGAAAGCAGCCCCCGTGCCAACACATCGATGGCTGATATGAGCAGTTTAGTGCTCTTTTATATAGTTCCTTTGGTGTGGCCCCACGTCCAAAAGTGGCGCTTGCGGCGTGAGATATAGGTTAGAGTGACGAGTATAGCGTCGCCAGCGAAACAGTAGCTTTGAGATAAGCCAGATCTGACCGTGCTTTCAGCGAGCGATCAATCGCGCGTGCCGGTTTGGAGGCAAATTGAAACAGACAATCATACTTGCCAATGTCGTAGTTGCCTTGATCCTCGCGGGGGTCATGGCGCTCCAGGCCATTGCAGATCGCAAGCAAGTGAGCGAATCGGCCTACCAGAATGCCGAGAACCTGACGGATGCGCTGACCGAGCATACACGTCAGACGCTCGCCGCGCTCGACCTTGGGATTGGGACGATTGCGGAAGCGGTGCCCCCGATCGGCTCGGAGGATGGCGCCGCCCTCAGAGGCATTCACGAGCTGCTTAAAAGCCGCCAAGATGTCTCCATTGCAACATTCGCCTTCTTCGTGCTCGATGCCCAGGGGCGGGTAGTGGCGACATCCAGGACGGCGACCCCCGATCCGGTAGATCTCTCCGACTACCCCGAATTTCTGATTCACCGCGACAGCACGTATAGCGGACTCTTCCTTGGTCCACCTCGTCGGGGCCGGGTCGGTTATGCCGAAGGGCGCTGGATCATCAATGTTAGCCGCCGCATCGAGAACCCCAACGGCAGCTTTGCAGGCGTCGCTGCAGCAGCGCTTTCGCTCCAATACCTGCTTGATTTCTACAATGCGCTGCGCATCGGAGAACACGGTACCGTAGCGCTCGTAAGCCCCGAGGGAATCCTCCTCGTCCGCAGCCCCTTTGAGGAGAATCTGGTCGGGCGAGACTTGTCCGAGACGACTCTTTTCCGGGAATTTGTCACGGATGCCGAGAGCGGGAGGTTTGCGGGCATCTATTCGAGCGACCGTGTGACAAGGATTTCAGCCTACAAGCGCCTAGGGTACGGGCAGGCTCTGGTCTCTGTCGGTCTCGGGCGGGATGAGGTCCTCGCTGCTTGGAACGATCGTCTGATCTTTCAGATCGCCATTGGGGCCCTTGCCATGGCGCTGTTTAGTGGTGCTTCTATCGTGACCGGGATGTATTTCGCACGGCGTCGCGAGTGGGAGGAGTTGCGCTCTGAACGACTGAAGCTGCTTGCCGATGAATCGGCAGCGCTCGTGAAATGCCCTGACATTGATAGCTTGCTGAACCACGCCACCGAGGTCGCGCGCAGGGTGATCGGTTCGCACCGCGCAGTAACTAGTCTCACAAAGGACGGAGGCTTTGACTGGGCCATCCACGCCGTAAGCGTGTCTAAAAAATACAAGGATTGGCGGAGCTATAACGAGAAGCTGGACGGGTTGGAGATTTACCGGTTGGTCTGTGAAACCAACCGACCAATATTGATGACACAGGCGGAACTTGAGGTCCATCCTGCCTGGAAGGATTTCGTGTCGGCTGGCGACCGGCACCCGCCGCTGTGCGGCTGGCTCGCCGTGCCAATCGTGAGTCAGACCGGCAGCACTCTCGGTCTCATTCAGCTCTCCGACAAGGAGCGCGGAGAGTTCACCGAGAACGACCTCCATGAGGTGGCGCAGCTTGCAAGCATCACTGGTGTCGCGATCGACAACCTGCAAGCAAGAGAAGCACGCGAAGCAGCGCTGGCTGAAACCACCGCCGCCAAGGCTGAGATCGAAACGATCTTCACCTCGATTTCAGATGGGGTCTACGCGCTCGATCGGGATTGGAATTTCGTCTATCTCAATGCGGAAGCCGAGCGCGTGCTGAATCGATCCAAGGCCGATTTGGTCGGGAAGAGCCTGTGGGCTGAATTCCCCGAGACAAAAGACACAATTCTGCACACGGAGTATTTGCGGGCGCGCGCGGAAAACACTTCACTGAGTTTTGACTTCTTCTATCCACCTCTGAACCGGTGGTTTGTCATCCGCGCCTTCCCTCACGACGGCGGTCTGACGGCGTACTTTCACGATATTACGCGGCACATCGAGACCGAGGAGCGCCTCCGCCAGTCGCAGAAAATGGATGCCGTCGGCCAGCTAACCGGCGGGGTGGCGCATGATTTCAACAACCTTCTCACCGTCATCATGGGCAATGCAGAGCTTTTGACAGAGCGATTGGCAGGAGACCAGGAACTTCGCCCTCTGGCGGAGATGACCAGGACCGCGGCCGAGCGGGGGGCCCAGCTGACGAGTCGGCTTCTCGCCTTCTCGCGGCGTCAGCCGCTCGACCCCAAAGCGACCGATATCAACAAGCTTGTCTCGGGGATGGACGGGCTGCTTCGTCGAACGCTCGGCGAGCATATCGAGGTCGAAGTCGTGCGTGGCGGTGGGCTTTGGGAAGCGCTTATCGACGCACCGCAGCTCGAGAACGCTATCCTGAATCTTTGCATCAACGCCCGTGATGCGATGCCGAACGGCGGCCGGCTCACCATTGAGATGGCCAATGCTCATCTTGACGAAGCCTACGCCGCGCAGCACGCCGATGTGGCGCCGGGTCAATATGTGATGGTCGCGGTTTCCGACACCGGTACCGGCATGGACGCGCATATTTTGGCGCATGCTTTCGAGCCGTTCTTTACTACGAAGGAGGTTGGCAAGGGCAGTGGTCTTGGCCTCAGCATGGTGTACGGCTTCGTCAAACAGTCCACGGGCCATGTCAAAATCTATAGCGAGCGCGGTCAGGGGACAACGATCAAGCTCTATCTTCCCCGGGCGGACAGCAATGCAGACCACCCGCAGCCGAAAACCGGCAACACTGCTGCGCCCCAGGGTTCGGAGAAGATTCTTCTGGTGGAGGATGAGGATCTCGTCCGCGAGCACGTTTCGGCTCAACTCAAGAGTCTCGGCTACCACGTGGTCAGTGTCAGAAGTGGACCGGAAGCGCTCGAAGCACTGAAGCAGATCAGTGATTTCGATCTGCTCTTTACCGATGTGGTAATGCCCGGCGGGCTGAATGGGCCCCAGCTGGCTGAGGAGGCGCGTAAGCTGCGCCCGAATCTCCCGGTCCTGTTTACGTCGGGATACACGTAGAACGCCATCGTGCATCATGGGCGTCTCGACCGCGGCGTTCATCTGCTCAACAAGCCTTATCGCAGGCAAGACCTGGCTGCGAAAGTCCGCAGTGTGCTGGATGCTGAACGAGGCAGCGTGCCCCCCACGAAATGACGTTCCGTTTCGAGTCGTATGGCCCGCCGTTCTCGGTGACCCGGGCCCCAGAACTGGAGCGTTAAAGCGCGTGTCGCAAGACGGTGCCAATGATTGACCCGGCCACATCACACCGGGGGTCATGAGCCAAGAAACCGATCCAACTTCTTCCGGTTATGTTCCCCCGGTTCGCATGCTCCGTCCTCATACGCTTTGAGGCTATTTTCATCGATGCCAAGCCTCCTGCCGGCCTCCTTGCGGGAGAGACCGAGGGCCCGATACCTCGCCTGGAGGCGCCCTCCGAGGGCAGCGGATTCCGGCTGAGGGTCGCAGCCCAGGAAGCCAATGATCTTGGGCCAATGCCGCGCCTCTGGTTCTGTCCAACCCTTCTCCCAGTTGAGGACTGTATGGAGGGTCACCCCTAGTCTCACAGCGACTTCACGCTGGTAGAGCCCAGCTTCCATCCGGCGCTTTATAAGGTGCTCGCCCAAACTGGAGGGATGCAGGGGGTATGGCTTGGGCCTTTCCGTTCTAAGACAAAGCTTTACGAATGGCAGGAAGGCAAAGCGTTCATGCAACTCCATATTCACGGAGAACTGAAGCGTTGCAGACATCAATAGCCTTCTGGAGTCTAGACGCACGGAATTGCCGACGGATATAACGGCTGTCGCCGAGTGTACCCGTTGAGCAAAACTAGTCATTATCCCCTCGTAAACCCATTGACGCTCCGTAACATTGCTGGCACGGTTTCGGCGACGCTGGTGCCTGCCTTCGGGCGGGTGAAAAGGGAAGCCGGTGAAGATCCGGCGCTGCCCCCGCAACTGTAAGCGGAGCGTGGACGTTCAAAGCGAGCCACTGGGAAACCGGGAAGGCCGAACGTCTGCCGATATCCGTGAGCCAGGAGACCTGCCCGCGTCGTACTAATTGCGCGCTGAGCGGGAGGGCTTGCGCGCACGTCCGAAGTCGGCCCGTTGGGCCTCCTACACATCGAAGGGCACCTTCCTGCCCACCATACGGACCGGCGCCGCGTCTGCGCGCGCTGTACCGGCGCTCTCCGGCGCGCGGCTGCTTGGAAGGGAGGCCACGAGTGAAGGCTCTGCGAAGGGGTGCCGGTTGCCTTGCAGCTGTGCTGGCAGCGCTCACATACGCCGCGCAGGCGGAACCGGTGACAGTTCAGGATCAGCGGGGGCGCATCGTCGAGCTCGCGGCGCCTGCGCAACGGATCGTCAGCATTCCCATTCCCTTGCCGTCGGTGATTATGGCCCTGGATAGCAGCGCGCAGCGGCTGGTCGGCATCCACCCGGCGGCTCGGCAGTCGATCGAGGACGGTTTTTTAAAGAAGGTGTTTCCGGAAGCGCTCAACATCCCGAGCGATGTCATTCGAGGCGGTCAGTTCAATCCCAACCTGGAAAGCATTCTTGCGCTCAGGCCCGATCTGGTGGTGCAGTGGCACCAGCCGGCCGAGTTGATCTCGACCTTGGACAATGCCGGGCTGCGGGTCGTGGGCCTCTACAATGATCCGCCGACCCAGGAGATCAATGAGCGCAACCTCCTGATCATCGGGCAATTGATCGGCCGTGAGGATCGCGTCCGCGCTCTGCTGACCCGAAATCGAGCGACCTACGCGAAAATCGCCGCCGTCACCGAGACTATCCCGGACGGGGATCGGCCGCGGGTCATCTACTTCCGCGAATTCGGCGCGACCATTCGGCCCGCGGGATCGAACAACTACCGTGATTTCTGGATCAATCTGTCCGGCGGACGAAACGCAGCCAACGCCCTCAAAGGCCTGAGTGCTGCGGTGAATATGGAGCAGATCATCACGTGGAATCCGGAGGTGGTGTTCCTCGGAGCGTTCGACGAATCGACGCCGCAGATGTTGCTGTCGGCACCAGAACTCGCAGGCGTCGATGCCATAAAGCACCGTCGCGTCTATAAATTGCCGCATGGCGGCTACCGCTGGGATCCGGGCAGCCATGAATCCGCCCTGGCTTGGCAATGGGCGGCTCTCCTCTTGCACCCGACGCGCTTCGATTTCGACCTGCGCGCGGAAATGCGCGCGAGCTACGACTTCTTTTACAACTACGCGCTTGCCGACGCGGAGATCGACGATATTTTGCAGATGCCGCTCAACAAGCATATGAGCGGCTACGCACGGTTCGAGAAATGACGAACGTCGTGCCATCGCGCGTGCGCGGCCTCAACCCATCCTTCGCAGGCGCCATGAAGTGGAACCTGCTCTTCGCCCTGGTGCCTCTGACCATCCTCGTCAGCCTGAGCGTCGGCCGTGTCGAGATCGGCCTCGGGTCGATTGCGGCGATCGTGGCAGACACCATCGCTGGTGACGCCGTCGAGCCCTTCCAAGCCGCCATCGTGCTCAACGCCCGCCTGCCGCGGATCCTGCTGGCCGCCATGGCCGGTGCCGGCCTCGCCGTTTCGGGTGCGGCGCTCCAAGGCTGCTTCCGCAACCCTTTGGTCGGGCCTCAAACCATCGGGGTGCTGACGGGCGCCGGTTTCGGCGGTTCGCTGATGATCTTTGTGGCGGCAAGCCAATTGGGCATCATGGCCGGCGCGTTCGCGGTCGGCTTGACCACGACGTTGTGTGTCGTGTGGCTGGCGCGCAGCGCCGGCCGGAGCTCAATTCTCATGATCGTTTTGTCCGGCATCGTCGTGAGTTCTCTGCTCGCTGCCTGTACCACCATGCTGCAGTATCTGGCCGACCCGGAGCGCCAGCTGCCGCAGCTCGTGTTCTGGCTGATGGGCAGCTTCTCGCGCGGTACCGTGGCGATGTTGGGCTGGATCGCCGGCCCGGTCATGGTCGGCATGATCGTGCTGTGGGTCTACGCGTTCCGGCTGAATATCCTCGCCAGCGGCGAGGAAGAGGCCCAGGCGCTGGGCTTGAACGTCGAACGCGAACGCACCGTCATCTTGTGCGCTGTTGCCGTCATCTGCGCCGCTGTCGTGTCGGTGGCGGGCATCATTGGTTGGGTCGGATTGGTGGTGCCGCACATCGCCCGCATGGTCGTGGGGCCGGACCATCGCAAGCTGCTGCCCGCATCGGCTCTGATCGGCGCCGCCTATCTGACTGTGGTCGACACTCTGACCCGATCCATAACCGCTGCCGAGTTGCCGATCGGAGCCGTCACCGCGATCGTCGGCGCGCCCGTGTTCATCGCGGTTCTGCGGCGCAGCTATGCGCGGGGCTGGCGCTATGATTGAGGCAACCGACATCGGTCGGAAATTGCCAAACGGCGCTTGGTTGTGGCGCCATGTGACCCTGAGGGTTGCGCCCCGCCGCGTCGTGGGCCTGATCGGCCGCAACGGCAGCGGCAAGACCACGATGCTGCGCACCCTGCTCGGACTCATCAAGCCGCATGAGGGAAGCGTCTCCACGCTCGGGCCAGTCGGCCACGTGCCACAGAGCTCCGAGATCAACTTTCCTTTTGCCGTGCGCGATATCGTGTCTATGGGACGGGCGCGCCATGTGCGCCTGTTCGCGGGCATGGCAAAGGCCGATCGCCGAGCCATCGATGAGGCAATGGAGCGTGTCGGGATTGCACAACTCGCGGATCGATCGTTCCTGGAATTGAGCGGCGGCGAACGGCAGCTGGTGCTGATCGCACGCGCCGTTGCCACCGGCTGCGGCACCCTTGTTCTCGATGAACCCTTCGGCGGGCTCGATCTGGAGAACCAAAGCGAGACACTGTCGCTCATCCGCCGCCTGGCACGAGACGACGGGGTGGGCGTGATCTTTTCGGCTCATCAGCCGGATCACTTGTTCGCCGCGGCCGAGCAAGCCATCGTGCTGCGCCGGGATGCTCCGCCGCTTCAGGGTCCCTTGGCGGAAACGCTCACCGCCGGCGTGTTGACCGAGGTCTACGGGGTTGATGTTCGTGTGATCGACGTCACCCACGAGTCGCGCATCGGCCGTCATGCCATTGCCGAACTATCGCCTTAACCGCTCCAATCATTCCGGATAGGTCTAGCCATGGAAGTCTTCGTCGCCACCACCGGATTCTGCTGGGGGATCGAGCTCACCTACAGGCGCCTCGACAAACTTAGCGCCGATGGCGGATCGGTCAAGGCGACCCATCGCGGCGGGGCTCGCCCGGAGTGGGATCCGATCAGGCGCATCGCGACTGGAGATCCCGAACTGATCGTCCGATATCCGCGGCTCGCGCACGTCGGCGTGGTGGACCATCTCGACGCAATCGACGGCACGGAGATTGCCGCGATCGGCCACCAGGGAGTGGACCACGATCTTATCGACGCCGCCCGTGCCAGGGGTGTTGCCGTACACGATTTCAAATGTCCTTTCATTGTGCGCTACGACAAGGTCACCGACGCGCTCGTTGCGGAGGGATACGATCTCATCGCGTTCGGCAAGCCGAACAACCATCATTGCCTTTACGCCCAGGACGCTGCGACGCGCGGTGGCCGCTCCGCTCTGATCGCCGAGGACGCCCGGGCAATTCAACAGGAGCTGCACGATCCCGCACGCAAATGGGCCTGTGTTGCCCAGGTGACAGGCAGTATTCAACAATGGCAGCGCTTCCAGGCCGCCTTGCAGGCCTCTGGCATCCCGGTCCGCATCATCGATACCGCGTGCAGCGACTCGCGCGACCGCCAAGCGGAAGCAGCCGAACTCGCGGCACGTGCTGATGCCGTCGTGGTGGTCGACGATGGCGGCGGCGCGACGACCAGCGTTTGGGAAACCTGTCACGCCATTAATCCGAATACCTTTCGCTACGATCCCAGTGAGCCCCTGTGCTCGGAGTGGTTCTCCAATGCAAAAAGCGTAGCCGTCTTGTGCGGCATCCTGGTGCCCATATGGATCCTCGATCGGGTGGCGGCGGACATCCGCAAGCTCCCAAGCAAATGACAGCCCAGTAATAGGTTTACAGCCTCACTACACTGTGGCAGACACGCCTCAAAGCTCAGGGCGAGTCGCAGCTCGGCAGCAGTTATGCTGACATCAGGCACCTGTAAATGCTTTCCGTTATGCCGATTAAAGGAGCCGGGCTATCAGGTTCACGAAGCCGAAAATGCCGCCCGGGCACTGGGTTGACCTCGTAAGCGACGGCCCAATCCGTCACTAGGCAGCCGAGGGGCTGCCTCGGTCACGGACCGTCCGATCAAGCATCAGGCTACTTAGCGCTTCCGATCAGCGCGAGATGCATCCATCTCTTACCATGTAGTCCTGCCGGATGAGTTCGGGTTCGATGGGCCCGGCCAGGGCATGGAGGCCGCGTCAAACAGGCTCATGCGCGCCGGCTCTGACATCCAAATTTTCTGTGCTGGCGGCAGACTCGGGCTTAAGGCGTGCACCTGAGCAGCGATGGCTTGAGCAATTTCATATCGAGTCGTTGCTCCTACCTTCTGAAGAACCGATGGACCTCGATCGCTTGGCCGCTCGCGTAGTTAGCGATCAGACGCTGACGCCCGATCCGCGGCGAGCGGCGGCCATTCCGGCCCGACTTGGACTCCAGCACGAGGACATCAGGCTGCAAGCGCTCCATAAGCTGCTTGGCCACATCAAGCGACGATGCATTTTCTTTTACCCCCACAAACGTCCTTTATCCCGGTTCTAAATCGATGGTCGACTGAAATGGTGCCCTGGCCGGACTCGAACCAGCACGTCTTTTGGAGAACAGATCGCGAAGTGGAAGACGGGAGCCGCGAAGACCACTCGCCCGTATGTTGCCTTGTATAGGCATGGGCTGTAGAGTTCTTGTTCTAGAGCTGAACAACGGGAGGCGGAAAATGAAAAGTATCATGCTGCTCGGATCGTTCGCGTTGCTCATCCTCGTAGGTGCCCAAACATTCGTGCAATCCGCTCCCCCGCCAAGCCCACCGGGACACGTCCAGCCAACCACATGGGACGCAGCCTGCCTGCAAAAGCGGGTCGATAACTGCATCGCGAGAACCTTATACGCCGGAGTGGGAGAATTTCACCCAGACGCCGTCATTGATGGCAAGAAACAGGAGGGCGACCGGGCCAGACACTGTGGCGATTCATATGACTTGTTGCAGGTATTGATCGGCCGTGAGGAAGCAACGACTTTCGTCAGAAAGAATCGTCACGAAGTATTCTCGCGCTCAGACGGGGCATGGAAGGCGCCAAAGGGATGCCCGGAAAGTCAGGTGGCAGCTTATCTGCCTTCTTGGGAAAATGAGACCTGGAAAGATGTAAAGGAGAAAACGTTCACCTACGCTTCTTTCTTCGTAAACCACTGCAAGGCGATCGCCGAATTGGAAGAGGCAAAAAACGACGTCAAGTGCATCGTCAAATAGATGACGGCGCCTCACCTCCCACCTCAATATAGCGCTTAAGCCATTAAGTGCAGAAACCTCGAGCTTCGCAGAATCTACAGCTGCTGGGAGTCTATAAATCTGTTCGGACGTGCGCCTAGATGGCGCGACGTACAGACTTGCCTGTAGGGAGAGGAATGACGGCCTCCTTGTGACGCGCCGGCAATGTATCCGCGAAAAGGGTCAGGACGTCAGGAATGGTCATGGGCTTGTCGCCGCGGATGATTTTTTCCGCGGCGTCAATGCTGGCCAGCAACTCATCGGGCAGATACGGTTTGCCTATATATCCGAGCGCCGTAGTGGGATACCGGCGGGTGTCCATCGGCTGCCCACTGACGATCAAGGACGGGACCTACCAGCGGTGCCGGAGTTCCTGGGCAAGACCAATGCCGGTCGGACCATCCGCAAGATTCATGTCGATCAGGGCAAGATCGGGACGCATTTGTTCGGCCAATTCCAATGCTCGCGCGCTGGTGGTCGCAGGGCCGATCATCTCATGTCCGCCGTCGCCTAGCGTGTCCTCCAGCAGCATCGCGACGACGGCGCTGTCCTCGGCAACCAAGATACGCATGACGATCCTCCCCCGGGTCGCCGCTCACAATACGCGGCTTAAAGGCAACCGTCTGTCCGGTATCGGACGACGGATTCGACTGCGATCTTCTTCTCCTTCTCTCGAAGGAATTGCTTGATGAGTCTATAGTGCGGCCGGTGCAGGTTGCGGCTTCGCCAACGCAGATCGAACCTTGTGAGCGAGTTCCGCCTTGCGATATGGCTTGGCGATAAAGCCGAAAGAGCTGTGGGCATCAACACCGGGCGTGTGGGCGAACCCCGATGTGAGCAGCACCTTGAGAGCGGGCCGCCGTTTTCGCGCCTCCCGTGCAAGGTCCGTTCCCGTCATTCCGCCTCGCATCACGATATCCGTGATGAGAAGGTCGAATCGGCTATCGCGCGCCAGGACTTCCAGTGCCTGTGCGGCATTTTCCGCTTCGTGAACCCGATAGCCCAGATCTTTCAGCTGGGTGGCGACGATCTGACGAACTTCGGCGTTATCTTCGGCAAGGAGCACCGTTTCTCCACTCCCGCGCGGCATCTCGGACGAAGGGACTTCGGCCTCCCGACGATTTAGCGTTTCCGCCCGCGGCAAATACAGCCGGACGGTCGTGCCGTGCCCCGGTTCGCTGTAGATCTTGACGTGGCCGTTCGACTGCTTAACGAATCCATAGACCATGCTCAAACCCAGGCCTGAGCCCTTCCCAAGCGCCTTCGTCGTGAAGAACGGCTCGAATACCCGGCTCATGACGTCCGCAGGTATGCCAGTCCCCGTATCCGTGACTGCGAGCATCACATACTCGCCGGGATTGACCTCGTCGTTTTCCGCGGCATAGCTCTCGTCAAGATGCTCGTTCGCCGCCTCGATCGTAAGAGTGCCACCCTTCGGCATGGCGTCCCGAGCATTGATCGCGAGGTTCATCAGCGCCGATTCCAGCTGTACCGGATCGGCCAAGGCTGGCGCCACATCGCCCGCCAAATCGAGCTCGATCTTGATATTATCGCCCAGCGTCCGCTCCAGGAGTGCCGTCGTGCTGGCGACGAGATCGCGGATGTCGATCGGTCTCGGGTCGAGCGACTGGCGCCGCGAAAAGGCCAGCAACCCCTGAGTCAGTGCCGCCCCGCGCAGCGCCGCCGTTTGGGTCATTTCGGCCAACTGGCATAGTGGGTTATCGGCCAACTGTTCTAAGAGAATCTCTGCATTCCCGAGGATTATGGTCAGCAGGTTGTTGAAGTCGTGCGCCATTCCGCCAGTCAACTGACCGACGGCCTCCATCTTTTGCGCCTGGATCAGCTGCCGGCGGGCGAGCCTATGCTGGGTAACGTCTTCAGCCACATACAGGACACCGCGGAATCGGCCTTTTCGGTCATAAAGCGGCGCGGCCGAGAAGCGGATCTCGACCTTAGTGCCGTCCTTTCGCTGTTTGATCGCGTTAACCTGCCTAAGCACCTCACCCGCGGAAACACGCGAGCAGGCTTCTTCGAAAGCAGCCCGGCTGTCCGCCGACACGAGGGGTGTCTCTTGGCCGAGCACGTCCTTCGCTTGATAGCCGAAGATCCGCTCGGCCGCGGCGTTCCACAGCGTGACCTTATAGTCAGGGTCCAGCGCAAAGATGGCGGCGGGCGATGAGTCGATGATCGCCTGCATCTCTTCGTTGGCTTCCCTGAGCTGTTCCTCCAGTACCTGGCGTTCGCCGATCTCGGCTTGCAGATCGCGCCGCGTCGCCGCCAGGGCGGAGGTTTGCGCGCCGACTTTCGATTGCAGCACCGCGGAACGTTCGCGAAGCTGACCCATGGCCTGGATCTTGAGAATGCCCACCAGCACGGCGATGGTGGGCGTTGTGACCGATAGGACAATAACGCGTAAAAGGTTGTCAGGCGTGAAGGACAACCCTTGTCCAGGGATCGAGAAGAAGTAAAACGCGTACGCCAGCGTTATTCCTGCCGCCACGAGGCCCGACAAAAGGCCACCGACAAAAGCGGCAAATACGACGGCCGTGAAATAGATCGCCGCCGGATTGGGAATCCGGAGCCCGTATAAAGCAAGCAGCTCGATCGCGACAAGGGTAAGGGCCGTCAGAGCAGGGCCGATGACCCATGGTACCCGGCGCGCTCTCCAGATGCTGGTTCTAAAGCGTGAGATCCAGCCTCTATGGATGTAGCTGCCGATCTCGTTCATCGCGCCGATCGCGGACATCCGGCCCCCCGACCTCTGTTAAAACAGATTTAGAGAATGTAAGCTAATTGCGGGTATCCTTCCATTGTACTGAAGTAATAAGATAACAATGTAGCGGCTTTGATATGAATTTATCTAAAATTTTATGAATAATCATCAATGTGAACCTAGTAGGCGACATGCAACCTTCGAAGACGCCAATCCTGATTGTGGAAGACCACTTGGAGGTGGCCCTAGTCCTGAGAAATAGCCTCCGCGACCTTGGGTTCGGCGAGGTTGTGATCGCTCGGGACGGCGGCGGCGCGTTGGATCAGCTGCACAAGGCCACATTCGGGCTGGTCATGGCTGACCTGGGGATGGCGCCGATGAGCGGGTTCGATCTCATTTCGGCGATCCGGAAGGATGAACGGCTCTGCGATCTGCCGGTGATTGCGGTCTCCGGCACAGGCGACGCCCACGCGGTGGTGGCGGCAAAGAGTGCCGGCGCGACGGCGTTCATTCTCAAGCCTTACTCGACTGCTACCCTCAAATCGAAGCTGGCCGCTGTTCTCGGTGAAATTGGGGCCACAGAACCGGGGCGTTAACGTGCGTGTCGCAAGACGGTGCCAATGATTGACCCGGCCACATCACACCGGGGGTCAT
>CAZOBN010000005.1:0-1181 GCA_964577835.1 uncultured Rhizobiaceae bacterium | reverse complement strand
TCGCATGCTCCGTCCTCATACGCTTTGAGGCTATTTTCATCGATGCCAAGCCTCCGGGTGACCGCTCATACCCATAGGTGCAATATGATCAGCCGCCCAATGCATCAACTGCGCGCCAACCTCGATGATCCACGCGTTAGTTTGCGAGAGCAGAAAATAATCCGCGGCTACCGGGTAACCGTAACGTGGCTTAAGACCGGCCCCGTGAAAGCGGAGGCTATCCAAAGAATCATTGCAACGATAATCGCGCAATCAATCATGCAGGGCCGCGCTAGGCGCAACGGAAATACCAGCAGTCCCGCGTGAGCCGTCCGTGGCTACTCGGTAAGTCGCCGTATCTCGGCGACGAGTGGTTGCTCATTTCCGCGGAAACTTGTCACCATCGCCGCCATAAAGCTGTCGGGCGTCAGCTTATCGAGATCGATCGGATGCCCGGCTTGATCCGCCACAAGCGCGAGAAAAATCGTCTGAGTGCGGCCGTTTCCTTCTCGAAAGGGATGAATAGCATTGAGCACCCCGAGGAAGTGCGCGACGGCAGCGGCAAAGTCATCGCGCGACAGGTCCCTTAAATAATGCCGCCGCTTGAAGTCGGCAAAAAGACTTTTCATCTCTCGGGCGATATTTTCCGGATAGCAGAAAACGCTGCCGTCCTTGCTGATACGCAGCGTCCGGAATTTCCCCGCCCACGCGAAGATATCCTGGAAAAGGTGCCGGTGGATCGCCTTGTAATGGGTGACGCTCAACCGCCCCTCCGGGAGAGGTTCGTCTGAGCGCTGCGCGGTGCTGATCGCCTCGAAGGCGTCAAGCGCCGCTTGGTCGCGAATGCCGCCGATATTTTTAAGGATGGTCGTCCCGGCATAGCAGTAAGGGTCTGCTGTGGCGGTATACATCGCTCGTATTAGCGAACCTTCCCGTATTTTCCGGCAATCGCTTTTCGCCGTTCTTCCGGGGAGAGACCTTTCCGTTCAAACTCACGGAAGTCCTCGGTCATAGCGTCAGTCAGCCTGATGTCTTCGACGGCGCTGATTTTTGCAAAGCAGCGCCGGCCAATCGTGTAGCCTTTCGCCGTCCGCTTTTCGGGTTTCTGTGCAGTCCTGCTCATACATATATTTTACCACATATCGGAGCCCTAGCATTACAGTTGCTTTTTGTTTTGAGTTCTGAATCCATGAGCCACCATG